>NZ_JAJAFY010000046.1:0-37242 GCF_025384885.1 Photorhabdus kleinii | reverse complement strand
AAATCCGTTTCCATGCCATTGTGGATCTAGCCAGAAACCTCTATTATTATTTTCTTGATCATATAGTGATATCATTCCTATTATTATTGATGGCTGATCCTTCTTTCTTATAGTCCAAAACCATGCATTTCCTTTTGCCATTGATGGTAGGGCAATATTATTTATATATTTCATGGCACCATCATCTGGGTAGGGCCACGGGGTGTTTGCTGTAAGATAGCGAACAATTTCCCACTGAGGAAAGATATTTTGAATTTGTATATAATCCTTACTTTCTAAAGGATGTAATATCAATCTTCTGGTTTCTAGTTTTTTGGGTTCCATTTTGGTTTCCTTTGGTAATGCTTTATTTTACAAAAAGTCAGATGATAATGAATTTTACTACCACTACGTGATATCTTTGTCAAAAGAATTTTAATTGATGTGATAATGGTTATTATGAATGATTTTGGTAGAGGGATAATTCATTAGTAATGTTGAAGATTATGAAGTCATAAAATGGAACCTTTAATCAAGGTTCCATTTGGTTTAAATTAAAGCAAGAGACAATACGATGAAATTAACAGGTATTATCTTCATCTTGAATAATAGATGAGAAAAGCTCTCTAATATTGCGAGATTGACCATCGTTAATCACAACAATATCATAATCAGTTGGTGGATTAATACGATCATTAACGACTGTAAAACTCATGCCGTACTCTTTGGGATAAGCATCAATATGTTGAAGTACGAGTTTTTCAATTAAACCTGTAGAAGGTTTTAAATCAGGTGCAGTAAAAGGTAAATCTGGCGTAATTTGAGTGTAATTTTTATCCTTCACGACTGAAATAAAACCGTTAACGATTAGAGTTGATATTGGATAGAGAGCCTTAATTTGCTCTAATCCTTTTACACTCCAGGCTAGGGTAACGATATCTTTACGATTGTGGATTCGGAGAAACTTACTTTCATAGCTAGATAGTAATGTTCCATTAAAAATAGATTCACTATAGGATACAAAAACGTCGTTACCGGCAGTTGGGGCAGCAAAGGAGGAAACATGAATACGAATATTATTGTTTCCTTTATCAATATAACGTCTCTTTAAATACAGACCAAGCGTAGAGGCCATCACACCGCCTAAACTGTGCCCTGTAAGAATAATATTATGTATTCCTTCTTCCAGAGCAATTTTATCAATTACCTCAATCAATGATTTTCCATAACCAGCAGGGTTATTGCTCTTTATTTGGTTGACAATATAGTCTAAAGTTATATGGGTTCCTTTTGAAATTTTAGCATCTTTGGGGGCTTTTGGATCCCAAATTGACCAGTTTTCAGTTGTGCCTACATTGAAATTCTCATCAAACCAGTTAACAGTGGACCATGAACCACGAATAACGATTCGATAATCATTTGGATTTTTGAGATCTTTTACAATGAATAAAACGTGATCATCTTTTTTATCTGTAACGCTTGTTTTCTTATTAACACTACCGACACGAAAAACAGCAGGTCCCCAAATGATAGAGAATCTATTTGCTGTCGCTTTACTACTTGCTAATGATTTTTGAATATTTTCTGAAACGAGAGCCGGTTCTGGTTGATAGGTTATTATACTCCCCGAGTTAATAATAAAGCCTAACGCGAGATTTATTTTTTGATCTTCAAGAGAAATTGTCATTTTTGTTTCCAATTTTTAATATAATGAATGCTGATCTGATGTGTTAGCTTAAACATCAATGATCAATACCTTGGGTTTTTATTTAAACAACAGAATCAAAGTTAATAATAATCTTTAAATCTGTTAAATGAGAGTATATAATTTTTTGAAGTTATTTTATTTAACAAAATAAATTATCTATTATGAACTTTAAAATAAGCGATAAAAATTACACCATGCTTTTGTAAGGTTATATTAGCTATTGAGAGTGATAATTGTGATATCTATTATCTATGGAAAATAATTTATATTGGTATCTACAAAAATGAGTGATAGTGAATGGCTGTAATTAGTGATAGATAAGAAAAATAATTTATTTACGCTATTTAATTATATACCCAATGGATTTCAAGATGCATCGCGACGGCAAGGGAGCGAATCCCCGGGAGCATAGCGAACTATGCGACCGGGGTGAGAGAGTGCAGCCAACAAAGAGGCAACTTGAAAGATGACGGGTATAATTTATTGCAATGAATGGAACCCTTAATATAAGATTCCATTACTGATGAATCAAAAAATATATTACAATATGGTAAGGTTAGTAATATTGTTCTAATCTTTAATTAGAGAACTGAAACAGTCATGAATATGTTTAGATAAGTTATTGTCAACCACAACAATATCGCAATCAGTCGGTATCGTTGAATTGCCATGAACTTCTTTGTAAGTCATTTGATAATGTTTTGGATATGCCTTGATATGTTGAAATCCTATACTATCAAGTAAGTTTTGATGTTTATTTAACTTCTCTGAAAAAGAGCACTCTGGGGAGAGTTGGGTATAGTTTATATGGTGGGTTTTGTGGATATAAATCTCAACTCCAATTGTTAGTATTGGATAGAGTTTCTCAATTTTCCTCAAATCATTTTTAGCCCATGCTAATGGAACGATATCATTGATATTATGAATTCTCAGAAAATTACTTTCATAAACGTTAGGGCTTAATGTTCCTTTAAAAACAGAGTCAGAATAGGAGGCGAAAATATCATTGCCGGCAGTTGGGCCTGCGAAGGAGCAAGTGTGAATACGTATATTGTTGTTGTTGATGTAGCGCCTTTTAAGATATAAGCCAATAGTAGAGGCTAGTAAACCACCCAAACTATGCCCCGTGACGGTAATATTCAGTATCTTATCTTTCCCTTCTTCTGTGGTAATTTCATCGAGTTTATCGATGAGTGATACGTTGTTCTCATTAAGAGGTTTACCTTGAATAAGGGATTTTAATGCTAAGTCTGTTCCATGGGAGATCTTAGCATCTTTAAATTCTTGAGGAATATTTGTGTCCCACTTCGACCAGTCTACAGTTTTAGATACATGAAGATCTTCATCAATTTCGTTAATCTTAGACCAGGTTCCCCGAATGATAAGGCGATAGTCACTTGGATTATCGATATTTTTCACAATCATGACAACGTGATCATATTTTTTGTCATGGTGTTTTTCATTAATACGGAACACAGCCGGTCCCCAAATAATAGAGAATTTATCTGCTGTTGCCTTACTGTTTTTAAGTGATTGTTTAATATCACATTCAATGGTTTTTATTTTGTCTGATTTGTCAGATATTTCTCCAGAATTAATAATAAGGCTTAACGCGAGATTTAATTTTTGCTCTTCAAGAGATATAGTCATTTTTTACCCCTCCCATTTTTTCATATGGTAAATGTTGATCTGATGCTTTGGCTCAAACATCAAGGTTTAATTTTTTGAGTCTTCCGTTTAAATAAAAATATAGTTAAGTTTAAAGTTAATAATGAATTTTGAATTTGTCAAATATGTGCAAAGGGTTTTTAATGTTATTTTATTTGACAACACGTAAATTATTTATTATGAAATTAAAGGTAAGTGATAAAAATGACATGTTAAATAATTCTATAAAAATATCATTACATCTTTGAAAGGTTATTTATAACGCTGCTTATGGAAAGTCATTTATTGCAATGAATGGAACCTTTAATAAAGGCTCCACTTATATTATACATAATAAGATTATGTAATATTGATTTTATCTTTGGTTAGAAATTTGAAGAGATCGACAATACTTTCGGATAGGCTATCATTAACTACAACAATATCGTAATCAGTCGGTATATTTGAATTATCATCAATGGTGATAAAACTCATATCATACTCTTTGGCATAGGCATGAGTATGTTGATTGCCAATATTAACCAGTAAATCATCAAACGACACTATTGGTGATATTGGAATCTGTGAATGAATAGGGAAATCTGGGGAAATTTGAGTGTAATTCTTATTAAAGACAGAGAGGATGAGAGCATTAATTGTTACAGTTAACACTGGATAGATAGCTTTAACTTCCTCCAAATCTTTTATATGCCAGGCTAGGGGAACCACATCCATGCTATTATGAATTCTTAGAAAATTACTTTTATAACCGGCTACTGATATGTCATTGAAAATAGATTCAGAGTAGGATGCGAAAACATCGTTACCAGCAGTTGGTCCTGCAAAAGCACAAACATTAATCCGAATATTATTATTTCCTTTATCAAGATATCGTCTCTTTAGATATAAACCAATGGTAGAAGATAGTACGCCTCCCAAACTGTGTCCTGTAATAGTAATGTTTTGTATTCCTTCTTTTAGGGCTATTTTATCAATCGCATCAGTGAGAGATTCTCCATAACCCGGAGAATTATTGCTTTTCATTTGGTTAATAATATAGCCTAATGCCATGTCGGTTCCATAGGCTATCTTGGCATTTTCAGGTGATCTTGAATCCCATCGTGCCCAGTCTTGAGTTTCACAGACAATAATATCTTCATTAAGCCAGTTAATATCGGACCATGATCCCCGAATAACAACGTGATAGTCATTTGGATCATAGCGATTTTGCACAATGAATAAAACATGATCGTCTTTTTTATCTATAACGCTTTTTTTCCTACCAACGTCATCAACACGAAACACTGCGGGTCCCCAAATGATAGTGAATTTATTTGCTGTAGCTTTACTGCTTTCTAACGATCTTTGGATATTTTCTGAAACAATGCCCGGTTCTGGTTTACTGGTTTTGATTCCTCCAGAGTTTATAATGAAGCTGAGCGCGAGATTTATTTTTTGATCTTCACGAGAAATAGTCATTTTTACTCCCTATTTTTTCATGTAATAAGTGTTAATGCGAGGTATCGGTCTAGATATCAAGATTTAATTCTTTTGCTCTTCCATTTAGACAAAAACAGAATTTAACTTAAAGTTAATAATAACTTTCAAATCTGTCAAATAATTACATCGGTTTTTTGATATTATTTTATTTGACGGAAATATAAATTATTTATTTCGAAATTAAAAGTAAACGATTGAGTTATATATTGAATAATTACATTGTAATATTATTTTTATCTTTTAGGATTATATGTATTACTTAATATTAGCTATATATAAATAGCTTTGAGATTATCTCTGCGAATAATGTTATTGGGAGTAATTATAAATCAATGATATTCTAATGATATATACCCGTCATCTTTCAAGCTGCCTCTTTGTTGGCTGCACTCGCTCACCCCGGTCACATAGTTTGCTATGCTCCCGGGGATTCACTCCCTTGCCGTCGCGATGCATCTTGAAATCCATGGGGTATATTAAAATAATTTTGGTTTAATGGAACCTTTGTAATAAGTGTAATAAGGCTCCATTAAATTTAGATAAAATATAGATAAAGCATAATAAATTTATGAGACATTAATATTGTCATCAGGCAGAGGTATAAGTAAGAAATAAGCGACGATATCTTGAGATAGATTACTATTAATAACCACAAGATCATCAATAGGTGGTTGAGTACCGTCATTAACTTCCACTAAATTCATGCCATATTGGTTAGCATAGGCTTTAATATGTTGAAAAACAACTTGCTTATTGAGGTCCAGTTCTGCAATAGGTGCTGTAAAAGGTAAATCTGGCGTGAGTTTGGTGTAACCTTTATCTTGTACGAGAAGAACAATCTTTTTAAATCTATTAATTAATTTCTCATCTAATTTAATTAATGGTTCATAGATGGTTGGGATTTTCTCTAATCCATCTAGGTTCCATATTAGGGAAATAACATCTTTACGATTATATATCCTTAAGAAATGGCTTTTATAGCGGGTTGTTGAGGTGCCATTAAAAACAGATTTAATATAAGATGTAAAAATATCATTACCGGTATTTGGATTGGCAAAAGAGCAAACATGAATACGAATATTATTGTTCCCTTTATGAAGGTATAAGAGTTTTAAATACAACCCAAGGGTAGAAGCGAGAATACCACCCAAACTGTGCCCGGTGATGGTAATATTATGTGTACCTTTTTCCGAAGCAATTTTATTAATTGCCTCAATGAGTGATTCTCCATAACCAGGAATATTGTTACTTTTTACTTGATTAACAATATAGTTTAATGCTAAATGGGTTCCATAAGAGATCTTAGCATCTTTAAACTCTTCAGGGATATTTTGATCCCAAAGTGACCAGTTTACCGTTTCATGTACAGCAAAATTTTCAACTTGCCAGTTAACATCAGACCATGATCCTCTGATAACGATGCGATAATCATGAGGAATCTGGCGATTTTTTACAATGAATAAAACGTGATCGTCTTTATTATCTTTAGTGTTTTTTCCATTATCAACACGAAAAACAGCGGGGCCCCAAATAATAGAAAATCTGTTGGCTGTCACTCTGCTCTTTTCCAGTGATGTTTGAATATCTTCTGCAACCATAGTTGGCTCTGGTTTTTCAGTTATTATACTCCCCGCACCACTGATAAAGCTGAGTGCGAGATTTATTCTTTGATCTTTAAGAGAAATAGTCATTTTTACTCTCCATTTTTATAATATAAATTTTGATATTATGCTCTGGTAAAAGTATCAATATCCAACTTTTTTATAACCCATTGCATAGGGATATTTTATTTTTACACCTTTGTGGTAAAACGTGGAACAGGGTAATATTCCAGATAAAAATCAATGGGTTTTAAACCCATCTTGGTGCTGATCTCCTTATGTATTTCCTCTAAAGACAATCCCTATTGGAATAATATCTTAATCTTATTTTTAAATAAAAAACAGAGTTGAATTTTAAGTTGATAATAATAATATTTGAATTTGAAAATATATTTATTTCATTGTTTTATGTAACTATGATTGATAAAAATAATATTGATTGAAGAATGAAAAATTAAATTGACAAATGGAATTGTGAAATATAACGATATGGAAATTATTTGATTGGATGCTATTTAATTACTGAAAAACATATCTATACCCAATGGATTTCAAGATGCATCGCGACGGCAAGGGAGAGAATCCCCGGGAGCATAGCAAACTATGTGACCGGGGTGAGCGAGTGCAGCCAACAAAGAGGCAACTTGAAAGATAATGGGTATATTTGTTTATATTAAATAATTAGAGGGCATAGAGTAAATATGCCCTATGGCATTTAATTATTTTTCAAGTGGCAAAGCATCATCTGCTCCCCATTCAGCCCATGAGCCGTCATATAAATAAACATCTTGCTTGCCGATGATATCTAAACCCAGTACCAAAACGGCCGCGGTCATACCTGATCCACAACTGGCAATAACTGGTTTGTTTAAATCGACATCTTGCTTACGGAAAATATCTGTAATTTCATTTGCGGATTTAAAATGACCACTTTCTACTAACATGGTCCACGGAACGTTTTTACTACCGGGAATATGGCCCATTCTTAATCCGGGACGCGGTTCTGGTGCTTTAGCTTGAAAACGGTCTGTTGCTCTGGCATCGACAATTTGGGTCTGTTGATCATTGAGAGAATCCAGAATTTGTTCCAGAGATTTCACTTTGTCGGCATTGAAATTGGCACTAAAGATTTGAGGATTGCGTTTCACTTCACCTGATTCTGTTGGCAATCCTGCCTGTTGCCAACCTTGTAAGCCGCCATCAAGAATACGGACGTTATGGCTACCGAATATCTTAAATGTCCACCATGCACGAGGAGCAGAAAACATATTGCCTTGGTCGTAAATCACGACTAAATGATTTTTACTGATCCCCATTGCGCCAACAGCCTGACTAAAAGTTTGCGGGTCGGGCAGCATGTGAGGTAATCCACTTTGATGATTGGCAATTTTGTCTAAATCAAAAAATTGGGCGCCGGGAATATGGGTATCCAGCCAAAGTTTATGACAATCAATCTGTTGAGGTGGTGGTGGGGCGGTTGCATCAAGGATGACGAGATTCTTATCATCAAGATGATCTTTTAGCCATTGTGGAGTGACAAAGTATGCGTTATTCATGGGGTCCCTCACTTGATACGAAGATGAATTAGATACAAGGATAAAATAGCCCTATTGGGATAGGCACTACGTGTTACAGCCCGTTATTGTTGTTGTGCCGGCGCTGTGGTGGTTTCTGGTTGTTGGCTGGTTGGTGATTCTATCGGTGTGGTTGAACGGGTATACATATTAAGGCCCGCCAAGAATACGCCGCCAATTGAACCAAATGCAAAGATAGCGATGAAAATGATAAGGAGCTTTTTCATTATTGTTCTCAGGTGTTGTAGAAAATAGGCAGTATATAGCGTTCTGAATAGCTGACAAGGTGCTCACCAATTTAATGATTATTGCCTCGACATGAAGCTGATTTCATTTCTGCTCTGTGGGACAATAGCGCTCCGATTTCATAGCAGTAGAATCCAATGGCACTTTCCAATTCAATAAAAAATCAGATAAGTCAGTGGTATAAGATATTACCTCAACATATTAATGGTTTTATTTCTCGTACTCCGCAGCGGCAGATGATTGCCGAAGTTGCAAAAACGCTTGCGGATCAGGAAGGTCGTCATTTGGTTATTGAGGCACCAACGGGAATCGGTAAAACCCTTTCTTACCTGCTACCTGGGATTGCTATCAGCAGAGCGGAAAGTAAGCCATTGGTCGTGAGTACGGCGAATGTCGCTTTACAAGATCAGATTTACAGTAAAGACCTTCCTCTGTTGCGTAAAATTATTCCCGATCTGAAATTTACCGGTGCTTTTGGTCGTGGTCGTTATGTTTGCCCACGCAATCTTGACGCTATCTGTGCAACCGAGAGTGAGCAGATCGATCTTATGTTTTTGGTTGAGGACAAAACAGAGCTTGCCAGTAGTGAAGAGAGGGAATTGTGTCGTCGGTTGCGTAGTGATTACACAACTTTTGCCTGGGATGGGTTGCGTGATCACCATAAATTGGCTTTGTCCGATGCTTTGTGGGGGAAAGTGAGTACGGATAAAGCAAATTGTTTGGGACGTAACTGTCAGTATTATCATCGTTGCCCATTTTTTATTGCTCGCCGTGAGATAGAAAATGTCGATGTGGTGGTCGCTAACCATGCGTTAGTGATGGCGGCATTGGAGAGTGAATCGGTACTCCCTGATGCTAAAAATTTGTTATTGGTACTCGACGAAGGACACCATATACCGGATGTTGCTAGGGATTCTCTGGAAGTGGAGGGGGAAATCACTCTGTTTCAACTGAATGGTCAATTAGATACTTTTGTTCGTCATGTTGAGCAATATCTGGTGCAGTTCCATCCGGCAAAGCCACCACGCTTAGCTAATGCCAGTCGCCTTAATGAACACAGTGAAAAACTACGAGAATGCTTTAGAGAGCTTGCAATTATCACTCAGGCGTTTTTACCTGATAAGAATGAAATAGATGAGTATCTGTTTGAGATGGGTAAATTACCGGATAACTTGCTACTTTGCTGCCAGCAGCTATTTAAATTGACTGACGGTTTACGGGGTTTGGCAGAAGCGATACTGAATGATTTGACTGAGCGGACGGCTAAACAGGATATTGTCAGATTGCATCGGTCTATTTTGCATACTAGTCGTACGCTTGGATATTTTGAAAATATGACTAAGCTGTGGCGTTTAGCAGCGTTGGAAGAGTCATCCAGTGCGCCGGTATCAAAATGGCTTAGACGCCGTGATGAGAAAAATCAGTCACACCTCTATTTCCATTGTGCCGGTATCAGAGTCAGCGAACAGCTTAATCAACTGCTTTGGCGTAGCATTCCTCATGTGGTTGTGACATCGGCAACGCTTCGTTCTCTGAATAGTTTTTCCCGTATTCAGGAGTTGACTGGGTTGACTGAAAAAGCAGGCGACCGTTTTGTCGCATTGTCATCACCTTTTGATCATGTACGGCAGGGCAAACTGGTTATTCCCAAAATGTCATGGGAGCCGACACTGCACAATGAAACCGCTCATTTGCAAGAGATGGCGTGTTATTTCAGAGCTCAACTGCTGAGGCAGCAACATAAAGGCATGTTGGTTTTGTTCAGCAGTCAGAGGGCGATGGATATCTTTCTCTCTTATGTAACAGATTTACGTCTGATGTTACTTGTGCAAGGGGATCAGCCACGTTATCGGTTAGTGGAAACACATTGTCAGCGTATCAATGAAGGGCAGTGTAGTGTTTTGATTGGATTGCAATCTTTTGCCGAAGGTTTGGATTTAAAGGGGGATTATCTGTCCCAAGTTCACATTCAAAAAATCTCATTTCCGCCAGTGAATAATCCAGTCATTATTACTGAAAGCGAATGGTTGAAATCACTTAAACGTTATCCTTTTGAAGTGCAGAGTTTACCAAGTGCTTCTTTTAGCCTGATTCAGCAAGTAGGAAGACTTATCCGTAGCCATGAATGTTATGGTGATGTGGTGATTTATGACAGGCGCTTACTGAGCAAAAGGTATGGCCCAAGATTGTTGCAGGCGCTGCCCATTTTCCCTATTGAACAGCCGGAGGTTATTTCAGAGACGGAAATTGAGAACATAAAAAAGAGATAACTAGCAAGGAATAGTAAATCTACCCAAAATCGAGGTTTATTTTTACTCTTAGCAAAAAATGTCGGCCTTTTACGCCACCCTCTTTATAGGGGGCGGCTAATTTGGTAAATAAAATCGATAGAAAAGGCGATTTATCCTACTTTTTTCAGAAAACAGGTTTTTAATACTAACCCTCTGATTTTATCTGCGTTACATTCGATTTCATCGTCACGATGGGTAAGACGGATATTTTTAATCAAAGTGCCGCGTTTTAACGTTGCTGATGTGCCTTTTACTTTTAGATCTTTGATGACCTGTACAGAATCGCCATCATTAAGTAGGGTGCCATTACTGTCTTTTACTTCGGTGTCCATTTTATTATTTCCTCAAGTTATTTCTGAAAATAAGTGTGGATTATAGACAATTTGTGCTGATTATTAAAGGATATGGCGAAATTTGTCCGTGCCGGGTATTGGGTGATGAAAGGATAATGCAAACAAGCCCCATTGTTAACAGGGGCCTGTAGGTTTCAGAGTTCTTAATTTGGCGGCTCTTTATATTTTTACTGCTCAACACTTGCTTCAATAAACCATAAGAATTTGTCGAGATCACGAGAGGCGGTAGTTAACATATCTGCGGTGTTTTCATCCTCAATTTCATCCAGTGCTTTGCGGATATCGTTAGCGACAACAGCATAACGGTCGGCCAGCGCTTTTAGATGATCCTGCACGTCATGGATATTTGTTGGGTAGCTTTTCAGTGCTGTGTGTCTATTAACTTCCTGTACGGTGCCGAGAGCTATTCCACCAAGTTGTACGACTCTTTCTGCAAAGATATCCGAATGTTCAATAATCGTGGCACGAAAGATATCTAGCATTTCATGGATGGAAATAAAATTTTTGCCACGCATATTCCAATGTGCTTGTTTGGTAAACAGCGAAAGATCAATAAATTGGATCACCATATGGTTCAGAATTTCAATTGTTTCCTGCTTAATGTCATCATCGACATCATTACGAGTATAAAGTAGTGTGGATGTCTCTATTTTGACTAATTTGGCAGTCTCCATAATAATTTTCCCCTGATGTTAATAATGAGTCTTTCATTGATGAGATAAATGTAACTCGATATTAGTCTTAAGTCATATATACCCGTTATCTTTCAAGTTGCCTCTTTGTTGGCTGCACTCGCTCACCCCGGTCACATAGTTTGCTATGCTCCCGGGGATTCACTCCCTTGCCGTCGCGATGCATCTTGAAATCCATTGGGTATAGCTTATTCCTATTAAATCAATAGTTAATTTTTATAAGAAAATATTTACCATGAAATTCTTCAATTAATATTGAAAAGTATAATAATTTATCAGGTAAATCTGTGTGAGTAATTTTTTCATGAATCAGTTTTTTATTTATAAAAAAACCGGAGAATGACTTTATTCCTCCGGCTTCTATTTTATTTAGATTAAATAAAATAATTAATCTATTTCGGTGATTTTAGGTTTTCCTTTTATTGTTGACGTAGAACCGATGGAGGCAAAAATAATACAGAACAGTGCCAGCCATTGCGTTATAGTTAAATGCTCATTCAGAAACGCAATACCAGATAGTGCACCCAATGCGGGTTCAAGGCTCATTAGAGTACCAAATGTTTGTGCAGGTAAACGGGTTAGAGCAATCATTTCCAGTGTATATGGGAATGCGGTAGATAGAATTGCAATTGCCAGTGCCAGAGGGAGAATAGACATATCAAATAATAGCTCTGGCTCTGTTTGTATTAAACCGATAGGGAAAAATATCATAGCAGCGATAAATGAACCAATGGATACAGTTGCTGCTCCATGACCTGCCCCGGCGCGTTGGCCGAAAATAATATACAGCGCCCAACAAACCCCGGCGCTGAGTGCATAAATAACCCCTATAGGATCTAAACTATTAACATTATTATTGCCAATAGGTAGTAGGAAAAATAAGCCAGCGATAACCAACGCCACCCAAAGAAAATCTATTGGTCGACGTGATGAGAACATGGCTACAGCCAGTGGGCCGGTAAATTCAAGGGCCACGGCAATACCTAAAGGAATAGTTGTCAGTGCCATATAGAATGTATAATTCATCGCGCCAAGAGCAATACCATATGTAAGCAGTGGCATGATGGATTTTCGGCTAAAACGCAAGCGCCAGGGTTTAAAAATAATAAACAGAATGATAGTTCCAAGACCTAGGCGCAGTGCGGTAACACCTGGTGCACCGATGACCGGAAACAGCGTTTTGGCAAGAGAAGCACCACCCTGAATTGATGTCATGGCAAGCAGTAACAGTATTACAGGTATTAATGGAAAGGTGCTCTTTTGGAGCTTGGAAGGAGACATCCGGGCAAAACCTCAAATTAAAATCAAGTGATCTGACCGATAATCTTCGCAGTGAAATGCAGATAACTCAATAGGTTTAGAGAATATAATTTTAGCGAAATATTTTTCATTTATTAGACCATATTATATGGTTATAGTGAAATTAAATTTCATTATTGGTATATAATTCTGGTATAAATTTACATTGTATTTTAATATGTTGATAATTTAGGGATGACAAGTGATGAAGGTATTTACTACAATCTGGTTAATGTTTGATTTTATATCATAATAATTAAGTATAAGTTATGATTAATGCTAATATATTGAATATGAAAGAAACCGTCTTTATTTTGTTTTTTTATATCAGTTTTATAAGTGAGTTGTATGATTGTGATACTAACGTATAATCTTGGTTTTCATGTGAAGATAAAGTAACAGGAGCTGAGATAATGAAAAGTATTGCGGTTTATTGTGGTTCAAGTCTGGGTATATCTGAAATCTATAAAGAAAATGTCATTATCTTCGCAAAGGAATTGGTTAAACGTAATCTTACACTGATTTATGGTGGCGCTAGTGTGGGTATTATGGGAACTGTTGCGAATACGGTTTTGGCAGAGGGCGGGAAAGTCATTGGTGTTATTCCAACATTATTGGAAGCACGGGAAATATCACATAAAAATCTGACTGAATTATACGTTGTTGAAACGATGCATCAGCGTAAAAACAAAATGATTGAATTAGCTGATGGTTTTGTTGCTTTACCTGGTGGCTTTGGTACGTTGGAAGAGTTTAGTGAGGTATTTACCTGGAGTCAGATTGGGTTACATACGAAACCTTGCGGTATTCTTAATATTAATAACTTTTATGATCCACTAATTGCCATGATCAATAAAATGGTTGATGAACAATTCTTACATGAAAAATATCGTCATATGGCAATCATTGAACAGGATCCGGCCATCTTACTTGATCGTTTCAATACTTATCGGGCGCCGTCTATAAAAACATATTAAAAGCAGCTCTATAATTAAAATAGTATTATTATGATGAGAGAGTTATACAGGAATGGTAATAATAAGTAAGAATTCATAATTGATTAAGATGGGAAAGAAATTATCTCTTTAAATAAACCATTCCTGTTGTATAGATATTAATTAAAATATCTTCTCACAGGAATGGTTGTTAATAATGCTGATTAAGTATTAGCTTACAATCATATATTCTACTACTGGATTATTACCGCCATCTGCTGTATAGGATAAATGTAAATCATCACCTAAATAATCAGTTGAGATTGAGTAGCTGCTGCTGCCAATCAGAGGATTGCTCCATGTAATATAAACGCTATAGATTTCGCCTTTACTATCTACAAATACATAGGTACAGCGCCCTGCAACACCACCTAACAGGCTGTTTGAATCACTTCTCCAAATCGCTTTTCCAGGCGTGTTATCATTGCTTCTATTAATGACTTGAGGAGGAAGAGTGGTCCACTCACCTTGATCCAGACGAATAGAATCCTGAATAAGTTTAAGTTTATATACTGATTTGTTAGTTACTTTTGCAATAACGCTGATTGGTGCTTTTAAGGAGATTGCTTCGATCTCTGACATAGTATTACCTCTTGTGATTGATTTTAAAAATATAATTAATAAATTCCAAGATTTTAATTCAACCTGTTATGGTTATATAAAATAACTTGGGGCGTAACCAACTTTCTTAGCTATATTTGATAGCTTATTTTTACTTCTTATTAGAATTCCATTTCTTTATGTTTCCTAAAGATCAATTTTTATATCTGAGTATTTTTATTTATCGTTATCACCATTTTATTACCATTTTTG
Organism: Photorhabdus kleinii; assembly: GCF_025384885.1. Lineage (NCBI taxonomy): Bacteria > Pseudomonadati > Pseudomonadota > Gammaproteobacteria > Enterobacterales > Morganellaceae > Photorhabdus > Photorhabdus kleinii. The sequence continues at coordinate 22,544 of NZ_JAJAFY010000046.1, read as the reverse complement.
ATAATTTTAATCTTTTAAAAGATTAAAATTAAAAGCAAACTATCTATTCATTGGTGTAGATAAAAAGATTTATTTTGTCTCGATGTTTTTTAAGATACCTTTTCTCTCAGATAAAAGTCAATTTTTTTGCTCTTTGTGTTTTATTATAAAATAACAACCGGTTAATTATATTTTCGTACTTAAAAACGCAGATATAAATGATAAAATATGTCTATGTTTTTAATAAATAATATATAAAACAACTATAATGACAAACAAAAATAGATTGCTAGGTCTATGATGAATGAATAATAATTTTATTGTTTTTTGAACATTAATTCATCATTATATTGATGAGATGTTAATATGTTGTAATATTGAATGAGTATAACTTAGCAACAGATTGTATTTATTTTGAATAGCTATAAACGCATTAATTTGATAAGTCTTTCTTATTGCTAAGAAGTTTATTGATTTATTGATTAACAAATATTTGGATAATGGGATGAAATTATATTCACTATAGGGACTATTACATCCTTGATGAAAATATCATAAAAAAATTAAATTGTCATAAATGTAATGTCATTGGTTATTAATATGTTTATTTTCGGTGTGTCATTATTGATTTTTCTTAATTTTCTTCTTCGTGTTTGATTTGAGAGCACATTCCGCATCAAATTAAATCACAGTATCGTTTTGTCATTCAGAGTACCAATAGAAAGCTTGTTGCTATTTTATTAAAAGTAAAAAATCAAAGCAGTCTATTTTTAGATATTAGTCGCCAGATCTTGCAAGCAAGCCTTTAAGCTGGCGGAATGCCCTGGGACTCTAGGGCTTCTCACGAGTCTGGAGTCTGTTTTAGCGAATGAATTTTCGGTACGATATAAATTAATTAGCTCGAATAACGCTCAAAACTCTCCGCGATCTCTTAACACTATTGTGGCATAATGCGCCGCTACCGATTTTTCCGATTTTCCTTTTGTTTCTAAATGTAAGAGCGAATGCAGTGTTAAGTACAAACAACATCACCATGCAATTTGGCAGTAAGCCCCTGTTTGAAAACATTTCTGTCAAGTTTGGCAACGGTAACCGTTATGGTCTGATTGGCGCTAATGGTTCCGGTAAATCTACTTTTATGAAAATTCTGGGAGGTGATCTGACACCCTCTGCCGGCAATGTCAGCACCGATCCCAATGAGCGTATTGGTAAACTGCGTCAGGATCAGTTTGCTTTTGAAGAGTTCACGGTGTTGGATACCGTGATTATGGGGCACACGGAACTGTGGCAGGTAAAGCAGGAGCGTGACCGCATCTATGCAATGGCAGAAATGAGTGAAGAGGATGGCTATCGCGTTGCGGATCTGGAAGTCGCTTATGGCGAGATGGATGGTTATAGTGCCGAAGCGCGAGCCGGAGAGTTGTTGCTAGGCGTGGGTATTCCAGTAGAACAGCATTACGGTTTGATGAGCGAAGTGGCGCCCGGCTGGAAATTGCGTGTATTGCTGGCTCAAGCGCTGTTTTCTAATCCTGATGTTCTGTTATTGGATGAACCAACGAACAACCTGGATATCGATACGATTCGTTGGTTAGAGCAAATACTGAATGAACGAAATAGCACCATGATCATTATTTCCCATGATCGTCACTTCCTGAATACAGTTTGTACTCATATGGCTGATCTCGATTACGGTGAGTTGCGTCTGTTCCCCGGTAATTATGATGAATATATGGTTGCCGCCACTCAGGCCCGTGAACGTCTGCTAGCTGATAATGCGAAGAAAAAAGCACAGATTGCGGAGTTACAATCTTTTGTCAGCCGTTTTAGCGCTAATGCTTCTAAATCAAAACAGGCGACTTCCCGTGCTCGTCAGATTGATAAAATCCAGTTGGAAGAAGTTAAAGCATCCAGCCGTCAGAATCCTTATATTCGTTTTGAGCAGGATAAGAAATTATTCCGTAATGCCCTGGAAATAGAAGGTTTAACTAAAGGTTATGACAATGGCCCTCTGTTTAAAAATCTTAATCTCTTGCTGGAAGTTGGTGAGAAACTCGCTGTTATTGGTGCTAACGGTATTGGTAAAACAACTTTCTTGAAAACGCTCGTTAGTGAAACAGAGCCAAATAGCGGCACAGTTAAATGGTCTGAAAATAGCAGCATTGGTTACTATGCTCAGGATCATGCCCATGATTTTGACTGCGATCTGACGGTTTTTGACTGGATGAGTCAATGGAAGAGAGAAGGGGATGATGAACAAGCCGTTCGTAGCGTATTAGGCCGTTTGTTGTTCAGCCAAGATGACATTAAGAAAAAAGTCAAAGTATTATCGGGTGGCGAAAAAGGGCGGATGCTATTTGGTAAGTTGATGATGCAACAGCCAAATATTCTGATAATGGATGAACCAACAAACCACTTGGATATGGAATCCATTGAATCCCTGAACCTTGCGCTTGAATTGTATAAAGGTACTTTGATATTTGTTTCTCATGATCGGGAGTTTGTTAGCTCATTGGCAAGCCGAGTTATGGAAATTAAATCTGATAAAGTCATTGATTTCAAAGGTACTTATGATGAGTATCTGAGAAGTCAGGGAATTATTGAGTAATAATTTTATGAGATAAATCGCCCCGGTGGAGATAACCGGGGCGTGTTATTTCTGTTGTGTGTTATTTATAGCAGTGTGTTATTTCTATCGGTGGATAGAATTAACTGCTGCACACTTCGCAATTGGGATCTTTAAGTAACTTAATATCACGAAATTGCATCGTCATTGCATCAAACAATAAAACCTTTCCGCTGTTGACTTTGCCATATCCAGTAAGGAGTTTGATGGTTTCCATTGCTTGTAGTGTACCGATGGTACCGACTAATGGCGCCATAACTCCCGTTTCTACGCATGTTAGATTGTTTTCGCCAAACAGTCTGCTCAGGCAACGGTAGCAGGGAGCATCTGATTGATAAGTAAATGTAGTGAGTTGTCCTTCCATGCGAATAGCTGCGCCGGAAACCAGAGGCGTTTTCTTTGCCAGACACGAGAGGTTCAGTTGTTCGCGGATTGCCACATTATCAGTACAATCCAAGATAACATCATTCTGGCTGATGAGTTCATCTAGCGCCTGATCTTCCAGTAATCCATTAACTGTTTTAATGGTGACATGTGGGTTTATTGCTCGGAGTGTCAATTGGGCTGAATGTACCTTAGCCATGCCGATACGTTCGTCCCGATGCAGGATCTGCCGTTGTAGGTTCGAGAGAGAAACGGTATCAAAATCCAGTAGTGTTATTGTTCCCACACCTGCTGCGGTCAAATATTGGGATGCTGCGCAACCTAAACCACCTGCGCCGACTATCAGAATCATCGAAGATTTCAATTTTTCCTGACCGTCAAAATCAAACCCACGTAGAACAATCTGACGGTTGTAGCGTAGGATTTCTGCGTCTGTGAGTTCAATGGTCATTATTCATTTTTCAGTAAGTGATTGAACAGTTCGATTTCAACATTTTCACCAACTTCTACCCGCCCACGTTCACGTTCCAGAACAATGAAGCAATTCCCCTGACTGAATGAACTAAATATATGAGAGCCTTGATGCCCTGTCGTACAGACTTCTAATTGACCTTGTTCATTCACCGAAGCAATACCTCGTTGGAAATCCATTCTTCCCTGCGTCTTTTTCAATGGTGTGGTGACCTTGGCGCGCATACGCATAGGGGGTTGCCATGCCGTAAAACCGGATAGATGCGCGATTAAAGGTTGAACTAATTGATAGAAAGTGAGAACGGCTGAAACTGGATTACCGGGCAAACCACAGAACCAGGCGTTTTTTAGTTTGCCAAAAGCGAAAGGTTTACCCGGTTTAATTGCCAGTTTCCAGAAACTGATTTCGCCTAATTCATCCAGTATTTGCTTGGTGTAGTCTGCTTCACCCACAGAAACACCACCACTGCTGATGACTAAATCAGCTTTTTGATCTGCTTGAGCGAAAACATGGCGTAAAGCCTGGGGATTGTCTGCAATAACCCCTAAATCAATAACGTCGCAATCCAGTTTCTCCAGCATCAGTCGAACGGCAAAACGGTTGGTATCATAAATTTGCCCTTCCTTAAGTGGGTGACCGATAGCTTGTAGCTCATCACCTGTCGAAAAAATGGCGACTTTCAATTTGCGAACCACTTCAACTTCGGTGATGCCTAAAGATGCAATCAGGGGTAGCTGAGCGGTGGATAATTTACTACCTGCCGGTAGTACCACCGCGCCTTTAGTCATATCTTCGCCCGCCAGACGGATATTCTGACCTTGTTTGGCTGGCTGAGTGAAAACGATGCCGTCATCAGTAATTTCCGCGTGTTCCTGCATAATGACCGTATCAGCACCTGTGGGAATTGGTGCGCCAGTCATAATGCGGATACAGGTTGCAACCGGCCATTCTCCTTGAAAAGGTGTGCCTGCAAGTGCTTTTCCTGCCAGAGGCAGTGGTTTACAGCTATTTAAATCCGTATAGCGTATGGCATAACCATCCATTGCTGAGTTAGCAAAAGGCGGCACATTGATAGGCGAAATAATATTTGTTGCAGTAATGCGTCCTGATGTTTGCGGGAGGTTGACGGTTTCTGTATCAGCCAGTGGTGTAACTTGTGTCAGAAATTTTTCCAACGCCTGCTGCAAAGAGATCAATCCAGAGGTGTGACAGTGATCCATAATGATGCTCCCAGATAAGGTTTTTCATTAATGGCATTATGACAGAGATCATCCTATGTGTGAGTGATATTTGGCTTTGATGAGTATCCTATGTTTCATAAATGCGGCGATATTGGTATCGGTGGTCCAAAGCGCCGCAACATGTGATAAATATGCAGAACATGACGATTAACCTGGCATCAGGGAGTTTGCTGTTGTCATAGCCAGGTTAGAAAGCAAGTAAGCGCTTATAAGGTTTGACCACTGTCAACGGTTATGATTTGCCCTGTCATCGATTCTGCTTTTAACAGCATCAAGGTTATTTCTGCAACATCTTCTGGCGTTGAAATTCTTTCTAAGGGCAAATAAGTGCAAAGCGTATGCATTTTCTCTTCTCTCCCTTTCCACCATCTTGTTTCAACGGCGCCTGGCGCTACGCAGTTAACCCTGACCGATGGAGCCAGTACCCGAGCTAAGGATCTTGTCAGTCCGTGAACCGCTGATTTGGAAGCGGCATAGGGGATACAAGAACCTAGGCCTGTTTCGCCGGCGATACTACCGACATTCACGATAGCACTCCCCGTTCTTGCTTTAAGATAAGGTGCAGCATACCGGCAACAATGAAATGTGCCTTTCACATTAACATCAATAATGGTATCCCAAATATCGCTAGATATGGCATCAAGATCTTCAAATTGAAGTTGTCTGGTTGTCGCCGCGTTATTTACCAGATAGTCGATCCCGCTAAACTTTTCCACGACGGTGTTTATCATTGCCTGCACAGCTGATTCGTCGGCAACATTCGCTTTTACCGCGATAGCTTGCCCCCCATCCTTGATAATGGTTTCTGTTGTTTCCAGCGCTTCAAGTTCACTTTGTGAATAGATCACAGCGACAGCAGTACCCTGTTTCGCCAGCATAATACTGATAGCTCGTCCTATACCGGTCCCACCACCGGTAACAATGGCTGTCTTACCTTGAAATGCTTTATACATAAAAATGCTCCTTATTAATATTTGTACGTAACATGACAAATCATATCTCTTATAAACAAGCTTGTTAGTACCATTTTGGCGTTATTGTGCGGAAGCCTGGATAATTCAGCTAATGTTGTGCCGTAAAATTCGATTTAGTCTTAGTTAAGGTGCATAAATTAGAACAGTGCGCGAAGGGTCATATATTCTGTCATCCCAGATACTGTAATTAATTGCTTACTGATTTTTTATTTATGGGCAGAAATAATTTACGTTTTTCTGGGAATTTTGTTAATTAAAAGTGTGTATTGTATTTGATTTCTGTTTTGGATTGTGAGAAATAAATTAAAAAAATAATATCTTATGGCTATGAACAATTCAATGTCTCCTCAACAAAGTCACCACTACCTAGCTTTTCATATCGCAATGAGTGGATTTTTGGCGCTGGTCGTCGCTATGGGAATTGGGCGTACTGCTTTCACTCCTCAAGTACCTTTAATGATCGCAGAATTCCAGTTTAGTCTGACTGGGGCCGGTATTGTTGCGGCTTTTAACTATTTGGGATATCTGGCCGGCTCCTATGATGCAATGCGGGCGCGCCGTTTGATTGAATATCGGCTTTGGGCCGGATTATGGGGAGCAGTGATTATCACATTGCTCTCTGCACTATTGTATGGGGCGATATTGCACAGTATCGCCCGTTTTTTTATTGGTTGGGCGAGTGGTTGGACATTGGTGTTAGTAACATCATGGGCCAATGAACAGTTGGCTAAATTGAATCGTCCTGCGTTGAGTGCTGCCATATTTGCGGGGCCGGGAGTCGGGATATTCGTTACTGGTATCCTTGCTATCGGTATTCAAGCATGGCAAGTGAGTGCTTCCGAAGCATGGATGTTGTATGGCATTTTGGCGCTGATTTGCAGTATCTATATTAGTCGGCATTTGCCCCGTAGTGGTGAGTTACACCGTTCACAGGCTGAGGTGAAGAAACTGACTTTGACACCTGCAATTAAGCGGCTGGTATGGGGCTACAGCTTAGCGGGCTTTGGTTATATTTTACCTGCGACTTTTCTTTCACAAATGGCAAGTGATCGTTTCCCTGGCAGCTTGTTTGCACAGTTTGTCTGGCCAATATTTGGTGGTGCCGCAGTTATCGGCATCGGTTTTGCTATTCTGACCCGTCATATGCTGACAACGCAAATCCGGCTTGCGATCACTTTATGGATTCAGGCTGTGGGCATTCTTATCGCTGAGATCATTCCGGGAATAGGTGGTCTGGCATTAAGCTCTTTGTTGGTTGGTGGTGGTTTTATGTGTGTGGTGCAAATGGGGTTTCAGTATGGGCGTGAATTAGCACCAGAACATAGCCGTTATATGGCTGGGTTATTAACCACCGGATATGCTGTCGGGCAGCTTATTGGGCCGATGTTGTCAGCGGTTTCTACCGCAATAACCGGGAGATTGGAGCCAGCATTATATGTTGCATTGATTACCTTGGTCATTGCCGGGTTATTGGTTTGTAACAGGAATGAACCGACCAGTGAAGTGCGTGTGTAAAAAATTCATATAATTATGAAAAGCAATCACTGGATAATCACCACGTGCTCATTTACAGTGTGTGCAATAGTTATCTGTTAGTTGTGATTGTTTCAGTGATGGTATACCCAATGTATTTTAAGATGCATCGCGACGGCAAAGGAGCGAATTCCCGGGAGCATAGCGAACTATGTGACCGGGGTGAGTGCAGCCAACAAAGAGGCAACTTGAAAGATAGCGGGTATATTTATGACTTAAACATCCATTTTACTACCCGCCAGATGATGGAAAGTAATGTCTTTGGAGAAAATAATGTCATCCTTAAGTAAAGAAGCTGAGCTTGTGCATTCGGCGCTGGAAGCTCGTGGTCTTGAAACGCCCTTGCGTGGTCAGGCATTGGCGCCGGAAGTGCGCAAAGCGCGGATTGAGGAGCATATGACGGAAGTTATGAAACTGTTGAATCTTGATTTGCGTGATGACAGTTTGGCAGAAACCCCAGGTCGTATTGCGAAAATGTATGTCGATGAGATTTTTTCAGGATTGGACTACAGCAATTTCCCGAAAATCACATTGATAGAGAATAAAATGAAAGTGGACGAAATGGTGACCGTTCGTGATATCACACTCACCAGCACCTGCGAACACCATTTTGTGACCATTGATGGCAAGGCGACGGTTGCCTATATTCCAAAAGATAAAGTGATTGGGTTGTCTAAAATTAACCGTATTGTGCAATTTTTTTCTCAACGTCCACAGGTTCAGGAGCGCCTGACCCAGCAGATCTTGATTGCATTACAGACACTCCTTGGCACCAATAATGTTGCCGTATCGATTGATGCGGTTCATTACTGTGTGAAAGCGCGGGGCATCCGTGATGCAACCAGTACCACGACAACAACCTCCTTGGGGGGATTATTTAAATCTAGTCAAAATACCCGTCAAGAGTTTTTACGCACAACTCGCCATGTGTAATTTTTACACTGGGATATAAGAATGGCCTGCCAGAGAATTGACTCACTGGATAGTATTCGTGGCTTGGCAATACTGGGGATATTGCTACTCAATATCTCCGGTTTTGCTTTGCCATCCGCTGCTTATTTGAATCCGGCATATAATGGTTCAGCTTCTTTAACTGATTTGATTGTCTGGTCTGTACTTAGCGTCTTTGTTCAGGGAAAGTTCCTGTGTATTTTGGCCTTCTTATTTGGTGCGGCATTGGAGCTACTATTACCAAGGGGCAAAATCTGGAATTATCCACGATTAACCATACTTGCTCTAATTGGAATGGGACATGGCATCCTACTCTGGGATGGAGATATTTTGCTTTCTTATAGTTTGGCAGGTTTTTTCAGCTTTCAATTGATTAGCCAAAATAGCGCTAGTAACCGGTTATTTATGAAAGGCGCTATTTTTTATCTGATCGGATTAGTGCTATTGTTTATTCTCGGCTTTTTTTCCAGCGGCGAATCTAATAATGTTTCTTGGCAATCGACGGAATTCCAGATGTTATACGAAACATATTGGAAAACGTCTGGTGGATGGCTGGCAGCAAAAGAGCGTTTCAATCAGATCATGTTGATGATGGTCATGCTGTTTGTTCAGTATGGTTGGCAGCTTATCGGTATTATGTCATGTGGTGCTGGATTAATGCGTAATGGTTGGCTAAAAGGGGAATTTTCAGTGAGCCATTATCGAAATGTGGCGCTAGTGCTGATACCGCTCAGTGTTGCTGTTCAGATATTCTCTGTGGTGCTCCAATATACCCATAATTGGGATTACTTTTGGTCAGGCATTGTCGGTTATATCCTTGCTGAGTTGGTAACGCCATTTCAGGCACTGGGGTATATGGCTTTAATATATGGTTTCTGGCCGATCATTTCATGCTGGAGAATTAATTACTGGCTCAATCAGGTTGGGCGAATGGCGATGAGTAATTACTTGCTACAAACCTTAATCTGCACCTTGCTGTTTTATAACCTTGGGTTTTTTGGTCAATTTAGCCGTTTGGAATTGCTTGCATTTATTCTTCCCATTTGGGCAGTGAATATTCTTTTTTCATGCTGGTGGTTACGTCGTTACCCGCAAGGTCCAGTAGAACAGCGGTGGCGTGAGATTACGGCGGTGTTGGCTCGGTCGGCTTAAACTGGGTTTTATCCATTGACCGTAATTCTTCAGGAGTTACGGCAGGGTAATCAGTCATACCTTTTGGTACCTTATACGGAGCAGGAATAGGGATCAACGGACCCAAGAAACGAGGTTCACGTTTCAGAATATAAAGATCAGTCAGGGCACCAAGGCGGGCAATGATTTCACGTAATCGAACGGTAATCATATTCTTGGGTGTGGAAACTGCATAACACTGAGCATCAATTCCCATATGCATAGCGATAAACAGGGCTCGTTCGCAATGAAATCGCTGGGTAATAATCGTGAAATCATTAGTGTTAAAAACTTTCCGGGTTCTGACTATTGAGTCAAGTGTTCTGAAACCAGCAAAATCCAGTACGATATTTGCAGCAGGAATACCCGCTTTTACCAAATCTCTGCGCATGGTTACCGGTTCGTTATAACTTTGCTGAGCATTGTCGCCACTCAGTAACAAATATTTGATTTTGTCGCTGTTATAAGCATTAATCGCTCCCTGAATACGGTACATATAGTACTGATTTGGCGCGCCAGAGAGGTAATATTTAGCAGTACCAAGTACTATACCCACTTCACGTTCAGGAAGTTGTTTGAGATCATCAAAGACATAGGGGGCTGTTTTCCAACTAATCCAGCGGTCAAGTGCAATAGCTGTCAGTATCAGCATCCCTATGATGAATAACAGACTAGTTATCAGGCGCTTCCACATGCTTTTGCCTTATACACATTAATGACTGAATTTGTTAAAGGCTACTTTACCTGAAATTTCGAAGCAAGTTTTCTCTGTAAGAAAAAAGCTTGATAGTAAAAGAGAACTAACAAGCTTTTTACGTATTTTTAATGATAAAAATCAGAATGAAGTACGTTTGTACACGCGGTATTCAGGTTTCCAGAAGTTGCGTTCAATCGCTTCATCCAGTGCTCCATCTGAGGTCACAGTGGCAACGCCCTGTATTTGTGCTTCTTTGGCGACTTGTTTGGCAATTTTGCGTGACACTTCCTGAATATCATCGATAAGTGGCAGTAACGGACCTTGACCCTCTTGGGCTAAGGGTGAGCAATCCGCCAATGTTCGGCTTGCTGCCATCAACATACCGTCAGTAACCAGTTTGGCCCCCGATGCAATGACACCCAAGCCAATGCCGGGGAAGATATAGGCATTGTTACATTGCGCTATTGGATACTCCTGATCTTTATATTTTACCGGATTAAATGGACTACCTGTTGCAACCAAGGCGGCACCATCCGTCCAGTTGATGATATCTTCGGGACGGGCTTCAACACGGGAAGTTGGATTCGATAATGGCATGACGATTGGACGTTCACAATGTTTATGCATCTCACGGATGATCTCTTCTGTAAACAACCCTGCCTGACCTGAAACACCAATCAATACTGTCGGTTTAGCATTACGGACAACATCGAGCAGCGAGATTGAATCGCTGTTTACATCCCATTTAGCCAATGAGTCGCTTTTCTGCACCAGCTTGTTCTGGAAATCCAATAGATTTGGCAGCTTGTCTGTCAATAAACCGAAACGGTCAACCATGAAAATACGGGCACGAGCCTGTTCTTCGCTTAAACCTTCTGATTTCATTTGGGAGACGATCTGTTCTGCAATGCCGCAACCAGCGGAACCTGCGCCGAGGAAGGTGACCGTTTGATCTTTCAATTGACGGCCCGCCGCGCGACTGGCGGCAATTAAGCTACCTAACGTAACGGCGGCAGTTCCCTGAATATCATCATTAAAGCAACAAATCTCGTGGCGATAGCGATTAAGAAGAGGCATGGCATTTTTTTGTGCGAAATCTTCAAATTGCAGCAACACATTTGGCCAGCGGCGTTTAACAGCCTGAATAAATTCGTCTATGAATTCATCATACTCTTCACCCGTGATACGCGGGTGACGCCAACCCATATATAACGGGTCATTCAGGCGTTGCGGGTTGTTGGTGCCTACATCCAGGACGACTGGCAGTGTATAAGCCGGGCTGATACCACCGCAGGAGGTATACAAGGAGAGCTTACCGATAGGAATACCCATTCCGCCAATGCCTTGGTCGCCCAAACCGAGGATACGTTCACCATCGGTAACAACGATGACTTTTACATTTTGTTTGGTTGCATTTTGCAGCATGTCATCAATATGTGCTTTGTTTGGATATGAGATGAACAGGCCACGGGCACGGCGGTAAATATCGGAAAAGTGCTCACAAGCTTCACCGACGGTTGGGGTATAGATGATCGGCATCATTTCGTTCAAATGCGCATCCAGCAGGCGGTAGAACAGGGTTTCGTTAGTGTCCTGAATATTTCGCAGGTAAATGTGCTTATCTGCATCATTTTTGAAATCAAGATACTGCCGATAGGCACGTTCAGCTTGTTCTTCGATGGTTTCGACCGCTTCCGGTAATAAACCGTAAAGATTAAAGTTGCTGCGTTCTTCCTTAGTAAAAGCGCTGCCTTTATTCAGCAGGGGGAATTCCAACAGAATTGGGCCAGCATAGGGAATGTATAGTGGACGTTTACTTTCGTGTTCCAGTTCCATGAATCTTACTCTTTGAACTAAATGGATAAAAGGTCGCTACAGATCCTAAGAGATAGGAAAAATATGTACAGTAAATGTTACTTAATTAGAGGTATTATGAGTAAAAATGAGAGATAACATCCAGAGTTAGCTAATAAAATGTTACGGTAATTATTTTTACAGCCGAAAACCCTCTATCTGCATAAAGGGAAAAATGAATTTTCCACTGAACTCAGAAAGTGTAGTAATCAAATTTGCTGCAACCGAGCGCAGCAAGTATAGATTGAGTCGCACTCCGTTGGGATAAATCACTGTGTTTTCCCTCAACTAACACCGCTCTTTCGATAGCCAGGCAATCACCACCAGAAATGTTCATCAGAATCAGCGCTGCTTGTAATGGGGGCAAGCTTGGGTTAAATGCGGCATTTTCTGCATAACGCCCAGGATAAATTCTTCCATCTTTTCCCAGAAGTGCGGTACCACTGTAGGAATTACTGTATGGGGCATAGCTCTGGTTTGCTGCATCTAATGCCGTTAGTACTAATTTATCCGTCGTTTCTAGTTTATAGCCATGGTTGACCGGATCCATCAACAAAGTTGTGATGCCCAGATCATTTGGACCAAAAGAATCTGGCAGATAGTGATCTAATGTTGAAGGTGCCTGCTTTGGCAGATGAATCTCTAATTGAGTGCCACTATTAAGTTCATTCATAAATTGACGGCAGTGGCCGCACGGAGAGTAATTCACAGTAACAGATGCCAGTCTTTTCTCGCCCAATAACCAGGCGTGGGTAATCGCACATTGTTCAGCATGAATCGTTTGCTGTAGTGGTACACCAGCAAATTCCATATTAGCGCCAAAATAGAGGTTTCCGCTTTCACCGCGGGCAATTGCACCAACATTAAAATGTGATATTGGTGTCAGGGAACATGCCGCTGCGAGTGGCAACAGGGCGACAGCCAAGGTGTTATCGTCAAAACCGCAGGCTTTCTTAATAGATTTAGCCTGTTCAGCAGTGAGCATGGCAGGAAAGTCATCGTTTCCTGCGTAAGGTAAAAGTGCATCCTGTAGTTTAGATGGCAGCTGTACCCATATAGGGTGAAAACGAGCTTGCATAGCGTGATCTCCGAATTAACTTAAGATCATTCTAAGTTGTCTGATGAGATTTGTAATGTGATAAATATCATATAGATGATGAGAATTATGTAATTGAAGTTGGTAATCGAGCGATTATTATCAAATTTCCTAACAGATATACTAGCTAAATAGGTATAGCAGCACCGGGAATACAAAAGGGGCTGTTAGTGAAGTAATGATACCGCAGGTCATCAATGCCAATGAGCTGTATGCGCCTTCAACGAAATTGACCTCTGCACAGCGGGCGGTACCCAAAGCATGTGATGCCGTTCCCATTGCTAAGCCGCGGGATGCTTTGGTTTTTACCTGTAAAAGATCAAACAGGTTATGACCAAATATTGCGCCGAGAATGCCGACAAAAATGACACAAGCAGCGCTGATTGCAGGAATACCGCCAATGGCGTCTGCTACTGCCATTGCTATTGGTGTTGTGACAGATTTAGGCAGTATCGAAGCGGCCATTTCAGGCGTGGCGCCCATCCACAAGGCAATAGCAGCGCCTGTCACCATAGCGACAATACTACCGATAAAACAGATGCTAATAATGGACTTCCATTGGGCTCGGATCTGGTGTATCTGCTCATATAGAGGAAATGCCAGCGCAACTACGGCGGGCTGGAGTAGAGCATTTAGAATTTGGCTGCCGGCAAAATAGTGTTCATAAGGCGTGTGGGTTATTAACAATATTGGAATAAGGACGGCGATAGAAACCAATAAGGGGTTCAGAATGGGAATTTTGCATCGTAGTGAAAGTTTTCTTGCGGTGTAGAATACAATCAATGTTAATGGCAGTGACCACCAAATGTGACTTAACATTTTTATTTCTCTTGTTTCTGTTGGTTACTCTTAATTTCTGATGCGGAGCCTATAATTGGACGTTCATGATGAACATAGTGGGAACTGTAAGCAACGATAATCATAACAATTGCAGTACTGATCAGGCATGAAAAAACAATCGGAATTATCTGTTGGCTGAGTTGATCGTAATAATTCATTACGCCTACGCCAATAGGTAGAAACAGCAAGGTCATATTTTTTAGTAACAGGCTACAGCCTGGTTTTGCCCAATGAGCAGGAATCAGCTGGAAAGCTAATAAAACGAACAAGATCAACATACCGATAATACTGCCGGGAATAATGATGGGTAGTAGGGAAGAAATGGCATTACCTGTCAGCAAACATAAATAAATCAGAACAAATGCTCGCAGGTACTGCCAACCAACAATCAGTACTTCACGAAACGACATAACAAAATTCCTAATTCCGGTGAGGTATTCATCATACAATTAACCTTGGGAAGGTGCCATAGCTCACATTTAAAAAAACGGGGACCATTGCTGATCCCCGTGAGTAAAAATATCAGTGAAATAAATTAACGGTTATTTCACTTGCATACCGGGTTGGGCGCCGCTGTCTGGGCTGAGCAAGAAGATATCTTTTCCACCAGGTCCGGCCGCCATAACCATCCCTTCTGAAATACCAAAGCGCATTTTGCGTGGCGCCAGATTGGCTACCATAATGGTTAAACGGCCTTCCAGCGCTTTTGGATCAGGATAACTGGAGCGGATACCAGAAAACACCTGACGGGTTTCACCGCCCAGATCCAGCATCAGTTTCAGCAACTTATCTGAGCCTTCGACAAAATCAGCCTGTTTAATAAGGGCGACGCGCATATCAACTTTGGCAAAATCATCAAAGGTGATCGTGTCCTGAATCGGATCTTCTGCCAGTGGACCGCTGACTTTTTGTGGTGTGTTGATGCTCTCTTTCGATGCCGCAACCATAGCGTCCACTTTATCTATATCAATGCGATTGAACAGGGCCTTAAAGGCAGAAACTTGATGATCCAGCAGCGGCTGTTCAATACCATGCCAGGTGAGTTCTGTATTTAAGAAAGCTTCTGCGCGTTCTGCCAGACTTGGTAAAACGGGTTTCAGGAAAGTCATCAAAACGCGGAACAGGTTGATGCCCATTGAACAGATAGCTTGAAGATCGGCATCACGGCCTGCTTCTTTTGCCACCACCCACGGCGCTTGCTCATCCACATAACGGTTTGCCAAATCAGCCAGTGCCATGATTTCACGGATTGCTTTGCTGAATTCGCGGTTATTAAACTCTTCTGCAATCATCTTTGCCCCATCAATAAACTGTTGGTAAAGCACCGGATCAGCCAGTTTATCCGCCAGCTTGCCGTTAAAGCGTTTATTAATGAAGCCTGCATTACGGGAGGCCAGGTTAACAACTTTATTAACGATATCGCTGTTAACACGCTGAACAAAATCTTCCAGATTCAGATCGATATCATCAATGCGAGCAGAGAGTTTGGCTGCATAGTAATAACGCAAACAGTCTGCATCTAGATGATCCAAATAAGTGCTGGCTTTAATAAAAGTACCACGGGATTTGGACATCTTCGCACCGTTGACGGTGACATAGCCGTGAACAAACACGTTGGTTGGCTTACGGTAACCGCTGCCTTCCAGCATGGCAGGCCAGAACAGGCTGTGGAAATAAACAATGTCTTTACCGATAAAGTGATACAGATCGGCGGCGGAATCTTTTGCCCAGAACTCATCAAAGCTCAGATTTCCGCGTTTGTCACACAGGTTTTGGAAAGAGCCCATATAGCCAATGGGAGCATCCAGCCAGACATAAAAATATTTGCCCGGCGCATCAGGAATTTCAAAACCGAAATAGGGGGCATCACGGGTGATATCCCACTGTTGTAAACCGGATTCAAACCATTCCTGCATTTTGTTAGCAACTTGTTCCTGTAATGCGCCGGAGCGGGTCCAGGCTTGTAACATGTTACTGAATGCGGGCAGATCGAAGAAGAAGTGTTCTGTTTCACGCATTTCTGGCGTCGCGCCGGAGACAGCAGAACGTGGGTTGAGTAGCTCAGTTGGGCTGTAGGTTGATCCGCAAACTTCACAGTTATCGCCATACTGATCTTCTGCCTTACATTTCGGGCAGCTACCTTTCACAAAGCGATCCGGCAGAAACATATTTTTCTCAGGATCATATAACTGAGAAATAGTACGATTTTTAATATGACCGTTTTTTTTCAGTTCGAGATAGATTTTGGTTGATAACGTTTGGTTCTCTTCGCTATGCGTAGAGTGATAGTTATCATAGCTCACTGAAAAGCCAGTAAAATCCTGATGATGCTCTTGGTTCACCGTTGTGATCATCTCTTCAGGAGCAATACCCATTTGCTGAGCTTTCAGCATGATTGGTGTTCCATGAGCGTCATCGGCACAGATAAAGTGAACCTCTTTGCCGCGCATTCGCTGAAAACGGACCCAAATATCTGCTTGGATATGTTCCAGCATGTGACCGAGATGGATTGGACCGTTAGCATATGGCAACGCGCACGTTACCAATAATTTTTTTGCGACTTGAGACATAGTAAGGATCTGACTTCCAATAAGTGAAAAAGGAAGTTTGATGTTAACCGATCAAAAAAATTGTCGCTAGGGTAAGGTTTAATATTAGTGAGTTTTATCCAGTGCGTCTTAAAACCAAAATACTTCAGAGGCTGTCAATGGATAAAAATTGGATTAGTGAGCGGAAAGCGGGTTTTTGTCGCTAATTTTATCCGAACGCATTGGGTTCTGTTATGATGGAGAGATGGTTTTTAGCTAATGATAATCATTAAAGGAGCCGGGATGAACTCACAATCCCCCGAGCAGACCAATCCTGACCTGCTGAAATCTCAGGTAACAAAAATACTTACTACTTTTACACACCTGACACTAGAACGTGATTTGACAACATTGAAGGCCCTACATCATTGCACGATGCTTGATGGTGTCTTGCACATTGAATTACTGATGCCGTTTGTCTGGCAAAGCGGTTTTAAGGCATTAAAAGCAGCGACAACGGAAAAATTACAGGCGGTAACTGGTGCAAAATCGGTGGCGTGGAAATTGATCCATGATATCAGCACATTACGTCGCGCTAATGATTTGCCGGGAATTAATGGTGTCCGCAATATTTTGGCTGTCAGCTCGGGTAAAGGTGGGGTGGGTAAATCCAGCACTGCCGTAAACCTGGCGCTGGCATTGGCTCAGGAGGGGGCAAAAGTCGGTATTCTGGATGCAGATATCTACGGTCCTTCTGTTCCGAGTATGTTGGGAACCACCCAAGAGCGCCCAACTTCCCCGGACGGGCAGCATATGGCGCCGATTATGACTCATGGCCTTGCCACTAACTCGATTGGTTATTTAGTAACAGATGACAATGCAATGGTATGGCGCGGCCCAATGGCTAGTAAAGCATTGATGCAGATGTTACAGGATACATTATGGCCGGATCTTGATTATCTGGTTATCGATATGCCACCAGGAACCGGTGATATTCAGCTCACTTTGTCACAAAACATCCCGGTAACGGGGGCGCTAGTGGTAACAACGCCTCAGGATATTGCCTTAATTGACGCAATGAAAGGTATCGTCATGTTCCAGAAAGTGAAGGTGCCTGTATTGGGTATTATTGAAAACATGAGTACGCATATTTGTGGTAACTGTGGTCACCTGGAACCTATTTTTGGTACCGGTGGGGCAGAAAAATTGGTGGCTAAATATCACTGTAAATTATTGGGACAAATCCCGCTGCATATTTCACTGCGTGAAGATCTTGATCGTGGTCAGCCAACCGTTATTAGTAATCCTGATAGTGAATTTACCGATATTTATCGCGAAATTGCCGCGAATATTTCAGCACAGATGTATTGGCAAGGTGAGAAGATACCAACAGAAATTTCGTTCCGTGCTGTTTAATGCAAGCATTTGATTGATGATAACGGGTGGTGGATGTTTTCATTGCCCGCTTTTTGTATGGGGAGATTTTGTGTGGGGAGAAGTATGCTTGTTCGATTTCCTTCGTTACATGGTTTTTATGCGAAACGCTTCGAAAAAAGTGAGACTTCTCTTGTTTACACTGGAACAGATACCATTAACTCCCTATAATCTCGCCAAACAAAGCACTTAGTAAGTGCTTTGTTCCCATTTTTTTCTAGAATCAGGTTATCTCTATTATGGCTGACGAAGCATATCAGTGCACAATTGTAGGAATTTCTGGTGCATCTGCCTCAGGTAAAAGTCTCATTGCTAATACACTTTATCGTGAATTACGCGCTCAGGTTGGTGATCACAATATCGGTATTATACCAGAGGATTGCTATTATAAAGATCAGAGCAATCTATCAATGGAAGAGCGTTATAAGACTAATTATGACCATCCAAGCTCAATGGATCACAATCTGCTCTTTTCTCACCTACAAGCGCTGAAAATGGGTGAATCAATTGAATTGCCACAATACGATTATGTTGCTCATACTCGTAAACCAGAAGCGATTCATTTTGCACCGAAAAGGGTTATTATTCTGGAAGGTATTCTATTATTGACCGATAAGCGCTTGCGCCAGGAGATGGACTTCTCTATTTTTGTTGATACGCCACTGGATATTTGCCTTATGCGTCGTATTAAGCGGGATGTGCATGAACGGGGGCGTTCTCTGGATTCGGTTATTGAGCAATATCATAAAACTGTGCGTCCAATGTTCCTGCAATTTATTGAACCATCAAAGCAATATGCAGATATTATTGTGCCGCGCGGGGGTAAAAACCGAGTAGCAATTGATATATTGAAAGCCAAAATTGGTCAGTTCTGCGAATAATATACCCTATGGATTTCAAGATGCATCGCGACGGCAAGGGAGCGAATCCCTGGGAGCATAGCGAACTATGTGACTGGGGTGAGTGAGCGCAGCCAACAAAGAGGCAACTTGAAAGATAACGGATATAAAACTTTGCTTGTCAGTCATTGAATTGATAAGCAGCATCGTATTGGAGAGGAAATAATGCGACTCTGTGACCGCGACATTATTAAATGGCTTGATGAAGGTAAATTGGTCATTGCTCCACGTCCGCCGATTGAACGTATTAACGGGGCAACTGCGGATGTGCGCCTTGGGAATCAGTTTCGTGTTTTCTGTGGTCATACTGCGGCATATATTGATTTGAGTGGTCCGAAAGATGAGGTCAGTGCTGCGCTTGATCGTGTGATGAGTGATGAAATAATTCTGTCTGACGATGAGGTTTTTTTCCTCCATCCTGGCGAGTTGGCATTGGCCGTTACGCTGGAATCTGTCACATTGCCGGACGATTTGGTGGGCTGGCTTGATGGCCGTTCTTCTCTTGCTCGTCTTGGGTTGATGGTACACGTGACAGCACACCGGATTGATCCGGGCTGGCATGGTCAGATTGTTCTTGAATTCTATAACTCTGGTAAATTGCCTCTGGCGTTACGTCCGGGTATGGTCATCGGTGCTTTGAGTTTTGAGCCATTGTCTGGTTCC
The DNA here is from genome assembly GCF_025384885.1 of Photorhabdus kleinii. Lineage (NCBI taxonomy): Bacteria > Pseudomonadati > Pseudomonadota > Gammaproteobacteria > Enterobacterales > Morganellaceae > Photorhabdus > Photorhabdus kleinii. Next base: position 3,206 of record NZ_JAJAFY010000046.1, on the reverse strand, counting down.
GCTGACCGTCCGTATAACCGTCGTCAAGATGCAAAATATAAAAACCAACAGGGTGCGGTGAGTAGCCGTATTGATGAAGATTAACATTTTTATCGGCTATTGAGTTGCATTGACTGTTTTGACAAAAAAAGCTGAGGAAGTCATGAAGAGATTGCTGACGGCACTGATTATTTTGCTGGTTGTGATTATTACCGGTCTGGCAGCATTAGTCATGTTAGTAAACCCAAATGACTTTCGGGCTTATATGGTCAAGCAGGTGCAAAAGAAGAGTGGCTACCAACTCGTCCTGCAAGATGGTATGCGCTGGCATGTCTGGCCGAAATTGAGCATCATTACCGGGCGTATGTCATTAACGGCCCCAGGAGCGGCTCAACCAACAGTGACGGCAGAAAATATGCGTCTTGATGTGGAGTTGTGGCCGCTTCTTTCTCATCAGCTTGCAGTTAAAGAGGTGATGCTGAAAGGGGCGATATTGAGAGTAACCCCGGAGAGCCAGTCGCAGAAGAAAGAGAATACCCCTATTGCACCAACAGGGAGTACAGCCAACTCTGTTGTGAAGGGTGAGGGTTGGAAGCTTGATATCGCCAGAATTAAGATCGCGGATAGTTTGCTTATTTGGCAGCGAGATGATCATGAGCAGTTAAATGTCCGCGATATTAATCTACTAATGGAGCGAGATAACCAAAACCATATCAGCGTAGAGTTAAGTAGCAAAGTCAGTAAGAATCAGCAAGACTTGGCTTTTAATCTTAATGCAGATGTCGATATTACTGATTATCCATATCGTGTTGCGGGTAATATTGACTCCTTTGATTACCAACTCCAGGGCGCAGGTATACCTACGGGAGGAATTAGTGGTTCAGGAAAAGTACATGCTGTTTATCAAAAAGAGACGACAGATGGGCCGCAAACAATTTCTTTACAGACGCTAAGTTTCACCGCTAATGAGAGTGAACTGCATGGCAGTATAAAAGCAATGTTGGGGGCTCATGCGGATTATCGGATCGATTTATCTTCCCAAAAACTGAATTTAGATAATCTGATGGGATGGGACTTGCTTCCTAAAGAGGATTCAGAAGTTAAACGTTATTACCGGATAGAGAATAGTTCAGCTAAACCGGTAATCGCCGTTTCAAGTTCTGCCCCGCCTGATTATAGCGCTGCATTTCTAAATGACTTTAACGCCAATGTGACTATTAATGCGGACAAATTTGTTTATCGAGGAATGGAGATCGATAATCTGATATTGAAAGCGACAAATAATAGTGGTACTGCTGAAATTTCTACTCTGAATGGCAAATTATTTGGTGGTGATTTCTCTATTCCGGTTATTTTAGATGCAACGGGTAATCAACTTAAGTTACACGCAAAACCTTTACTGCGGAATATAGAACTGGAACCAGTACTCAAAGCCTTTTCCTTACCACCGGCATTTAGTGGTAAATTCGATCTGAATGGAGATCTTTCTGGTAAAGGATATGATGGTTATGCGATTTCGCATATTTGGCAGGGTGATCTTAATTTCAGTTTAGTTAATGCCAAAATGTATGGATTAAATATCCCCCAATTAATCCAGCAATCTGTTGCTCGTGCAACGGATAAAGTGAATATCCCTGATAATATGGATAATTTCACCCGCGCTAAAAAGCTTGATGTTAAAGCGGTACTGAATCGAGGTGATATAAAAATCAGTCGACTGCATGCGGTATCCGATTTGCTGAATATTGATGGGCAGGGTAAGACTAATCTGCTTAAACAACATATTGATGTTGCTTTAAAAGTACAGATAACACAAGGATGGGGCAAGGATAATGAATTGGTTAGTCGTCTGCGAAAAATGAAAGTACCACTGCGGGTTTACGGTAATTGGAGTAATCTGCAATACAATTTGGATATTGAGCAATTGCTGCATAATGAGTTGGAGAACAAGGTAAAACAGGCTATTAACGATTGGGTTGAACGTAGCAGTAATTAAGCGAGGGTTATATTCAATGGATTTCAAGATGGATTGCGACGGCAAGGGAGCGAATCTCCGGGAGCATAGAGAACTATGTGACCGGGGTGAGTGAGTGCAGCCAACAAAGAGGCAACTTGAAAGATGACGGGTATAATATCCTGCTGAATTAATGAATAATATTATTGATTGGCAAGTTTATATGAAATTTGTTGAATTGAGAAGCTATGGCTTTTTTGCTATGAATACAAAGTTATTTCATGTTGTTAGATAAATCATTAACAGTATCCTAATATAGTTCCGCATATAGTACTTCCGCATATAGTACTTCCGCATATAGTATTGATAGCAAAGGCCCAAAAAATCCCGGTGCAGTTTAAACTGACCGGGTTTTATTTTGTTTCAGAGGAAAAACTCAGTGATGGCAGATACGATGAATGATCAACCTGAACTCTGGATAAGGAAGAAAAGAAAAAAGGAACTAAGTGCCTGAGGCACGATCAAAGTTTTTGCTTAGAAAACAAAATCGTGGGGATCCTCAGGCTATGACTACTTTAGAAGAACTTTACTGCTGCGTCGATGATTTTTGCCAAAAATTTATGCCAATGTGGGAGCAACAGCTTATCGCAAATAACCAGCTTAAACGCCATCGCGCCACATCACTGTCTCTCAGTGAAGTGATAACTATCCTGATTTTATTTCACATGAGCCATTATCGTCATTTCAAAGGGTTTTATACGGAGTATGTACAACCCTTCCTTACCGCTGAATTTCCCGGATTGGTGAGTTATAACCGGATAATAACATTGAAGAAAAGAGCCATTATTCCTTTGTGCGCTTTTCTTTCTTCACGCAAAGTCAAATCACAGGGTATTGCTTTTATTGATTCCACCAAAATCGCCGTTTGCCATAATGCGCGTATTCCCCGAAATCAGGTTTTTGATGGCGTCGCAAAACGGGGAAAAACGAGCACAGGATGGTTTTATGGTTTTAAACTTCATTTAATCATTACCGATTGTGGTGAGATCGTCTCCGTCAAATTAACCCCGGGAAATACTGACGATCGCGAACCCGTTAAGGAATTGGTGAAAGAATTATCTGGACATCTGTATGGTGACAAAGGGTATTTATCACAGGCGTTATGCGATGAACTGAAAGAAGAAGGCATTACGCTCATTACCAACGTTCGTCGCAATATGAAAGCGAAATTTTTATCACTTTGGGATAAGGTAATGTTAAGAAAACGGTTTTT
>NZ_JAJAFY010000045.1:0-39329 GCF_025384885.1 Photorhabdus kleinii | reverse complement strand
GATTTATGACCGAAGCGGTCCAAGTAGTTACCGATTTTTGGTTTAATACCCTAAATCGCAACCTACTCAGAGCGCCTAAATCCAGCGACAATATTGCCTCAAAGAAAATATCAATTAAAAGTGGTATGCGATTAATAAGACTAGAAAATAGAGACTTTGTTAGCGGAAGAATGCCCTCGGAAATATGGGAAATAACTCGCGACGAGTGGAATAAAAATAATTCTCAAAAAGAGTAACGGTCTTACATGTTCATGGGCATGCTTTTGTCTAAGCACTGCCCAAGTTCATTCTTCATAACAAAGAAGAGCAAAATAAAATAATAGCCCCAATGAGAGGTTTTAAGTTGCTCTTAATCACCCGTCACAACATGTGCTATATCAGCAGACGTTTTTAACTTTCTTATCTCTTCAAACAGCGTTGTCGCCTCTTCATATTCTTTGCGTAAATAACCAAGCCACTGTTTAATCCGAGCAACATGATATTGCCCGGTATCACCCTGTTTTTCCAACCGGATATATTTTTGCAATAGTTGAACAACGTCCTGCCAACACATTTTTGGTTCGTTATATTTCACCACTCGGCTCAAATTAGGAACATGAAGCGCACCCCGCCCAATCATGACCGCATCACAACCTGTCACACTCAGGCAATCCTGCGCACTTTGCCAATCCCAAATCTCACCATTGGCGATAACCGGAATAGAAAGACGTTGACGAATTTCACCAATTGCTTGCCAGTTAATACGCTCCGCTTGGTAACCATCCTCTTTGGTTCGCCCATGAACCGTAATTCCCGTCGCGCCCGCCTGTTGTACCGCATCAGCAATTTCGAATTGCCGATCACCGCTATCCCAACCCAAACGAACCTTAACCGTCACAGGCAAATGAGCAGGTACCGCTTCACGTATCGCTTTCGCTCCCTGATAAATCAGTTCAGGATCTTTCAGCAGCGTTGCTCCGCCACCGCTACCATTGACTGTTTTTGACGGGCAACCGCAATTCAAATCAACACCGTAAGATCCTAATTCAATCGCTCGTACCGCATTCTCTGCCAGCCACTGCGGATATTGACCCAAGAGCTGAACCCTTACCAACGTGCCGGATGGTGTCCGGCTTTGGTTATGTAATTCAGGACAAAGCCTATAAAAAGATTTTACTGGCAATAAGCTATCAACAACTCGTAAGAATTCTGTAATGCACAGATCATACTCATTGATTTCACTCAGAAGTTCCCTGACCAAAGAATCCAGCACACCCTCCATCGGAGCCAGTAAAACCCGCATTCATTAACCTCTAGCGTTAGGCCATTTATGGGATACATCATGATTGCGGCTACGCTGACGTGAAGGTACCCCAGAACGACGATGGCTATTTTTCTGCCCATTATCGCCACGTGCCTGACGGCCATTCTGAATAGGTTCAGCCTTGATGGTTGGATCTGGCTCATAGCCGGGAACTGCCATACGGGGAATCTCCCGTTTTAACAAACGTTCAATATCTTTCAACAGTTTATGCTCATCAACACAGACCAGAGAAAGTGCCCGCCCTGTTGCATCTGCTCGACCAGTACGACCAATACGGTGGACATAATCTTCAGCGACATTAGGCAATTCAAAATTCACCACATAAGGCAGTTGATCAATGTCCAAACCACGGGCAGCAATATCTGTCGCTACCAGCACTCTGATCCGGCCATCTTTAAAATCAGCCAGTGCACGGGTTCTCGCCCCCTGACTTTTATTACCATGAATAGCAGAAGCCGTTACACCATCTTTATTTAACTGTTCCGCCAAACGGTTTGCGCCATGTTTGGTTCGGGTAAATACCAGCACTTGCTGCCAGTTACGGCTACCGATCAAGAAAGAGAGCAGCTCACCTTTACGTTTTTTATCGACAAAGTGAACAAACTGTTCAATCTGTTCAGAAGCAGAGTTACGACGTGCAACTTCAACACTAACAGGATCACGCAATAACTTATTGGCTAATTTTTTGATATCGTCAGAGAAAGTCGCAGAAAACAGTAAATTTTGCCGTTTCGGTGGTAATTTATTCAGCACCCGGCGAATATCATGAATAAACCCCATATCCAGCATCCGGTCAGCTTCATCCAATACCAGAATTTCTACCCGTGATAAATCAACCGCATTTTGATGTTCAAGATCCAGTAACCGCCCTGGCGTTGCGACTAAAATATCCACACCACCCCGCAATTTCATCATCTGAGGGTTAATACTGACACCGCCAAAAACAACCAGAGAGCGCAGTCTGAGGTATTTGCTGTAGTCGCGTACATTTTCACCCACTTGAGCAGCTAATTCACGAGTTGGAGTCAGGATTAATGCTCTGACTGGCCGGCGCCCTTTCATCTGAATAGGAGAATCATTTAACCGTTGCAGCATGGGTAAGGTAAAACCGGCAGTTTTACCCGTGCCTGTTTGAGCACTCGCTAATAAATCTTTACCTGCTAATACAACAGGAATTGCCTGTTGTTGGATTGGCGTCGGCGCTGAATAACCTTGTTCTTCAACGGCACGCAAAATATCAGCACTTAAGCCAAGTGATTTAAAATTCATAAATAAGAAAAGCTCCAAACTTCACCATTCCTGAACGCTATTCAGGGGCAGTTTTATGGGAAGAAAATCAGACGTGGTAAATACCACAAAGGAAAAAACACAAACTGCAATGCTCCATGTTTTAACTATTATACCAGATATACTTTCTGATGATGCAACTAAAACGACAGCTATTTACCCAGTAATTTTCATGATCCATAACATTTTTATGCAATTTACATTGATTTACTATAAGTATAGAGTTAACTAATGATTGATATTTTGTTTAAGTCTTTTGATTATTTGCAACAGGATTCATGTCCATGTCAGTCAACAACACCCAAACCACCAGAGGCGAACAAGCCAAACAACAGCTACTCGAAGCAGCCCTTGAAATTTTCGGTAAATCAGGACTGACCGGTGCAACGACTAGGGAAATTGCATTACATGCTCAACAAAACATTGCCGCCATAGCTTATTATTTTGGCTCTAAAGAGGGGCTTTATCAGGCAGTTGCCCAGCATATTACTGACACAATTAAGACTGAGTTCACTCATCTTTTTAAAAAAATTGATGATTTTTTTTCATCATCAGCACCGTACTCACCAGAAAATATATTGAGGATGATTCATGAAGGATTCCTTGGAATTAACCGCCTGATGATTGAAAAAGAGAGTATTAATATCAGCCGGATAATGGCCAGAGAACAACTTGCGCCAACGGATGCTTATACCCTAATCCATGAGCAAGCACTCGTGCCCCTTCACAGCAGATTAAATAAACTGATTGCCAGCTATATCGGCGCCGATGAACATCAGCTTTCTACCATGCTACACACTCATGCTTTAATGGGAGAAGTTCTCACTTTCCGCATGGCGAGGGAAACTTTATTACGTCAGACAGGCTGGAATAATATCGGACCCGAAGAATATAAATTGATTGATCAGATCCTTATCCAGCATATCGATTTATTACTGAATGGACTGAAAAAACATAATCCGAATAAATAAAATAACAGGGAATATCATGTACAACAAAAAACTCACTCTGGCAATATTGGTGACCGCGATTATTCTTAGTGCTATTTTAGGAAGTTACTATTATCAAGGTAAAAGTGATAAAACTCTGACCCTCTATGGCAATGTAGATATACGTACTGTTAATCTTAGTTTCCGGGTTGGTGGTAAACTCGCTAGTCTACAAGTTGATGAAGGCGATACCATTGCAGCCAATCAAGTCATCGGCCAACTGGATAATGGGCCATTTATTAACGCCCTCAATAAAGCGAAAGCCACTCGTGATAGCACTAAAGCACGTTTAGCCATGATGGAAGAGGGTTATCGCACAGAAGAAATTGCCCAAGTCCGTTCGGAAGTTGCACAACGCGAGGCTGCCTGGCATTTCGCTAATAGTTTCTTCAAACGCCAACAAGGTTTGTGGCAAAGTAAAGTTATTTCGGCCAACGAATTAGATGATGCTAAAACAAATCACAATCAAGCATTAGCAGCTTTACAAGCAGCTAAAGATAAACTGAACCAGTTCGAAACCGGTTATCGTAAAGAAGAAATTGCAGAAGCTAAAGGCCAGCTTGCTCAAGCCGAAGCGGCTGTTGCTCAGGCTGAATTGGACTTGCAAGATACTCAACTGACTTCCCCCTCATCCGGTACTATTCTGACCCGCACCATTGAACCAGGCACTATGTTGTCAGCCGGCAATACGGTGTTTACACTTTCTCTGACTGACCCAGTTTGGGTAAGAGCCTATATCGGTGAAAGCCATCTCGGACAGGCAACGCCCGGACGTGAAATTTTACTCTATACCGACAGCCGTAAAGATAAACCTTATCACGGCAAAATTGGCTTTGTTTCACCCACCGCCGAATTTACACCAAAGAATGTAGAGACCCCTGATCTACGTACTACTCTAGTCTATCGGTTGCGCATTATTGTCACCGACCCGGATGATGCCCTGCGTCAAGGTATGCCAGTTACTCTGCATTTTTCCGATTCAGATAAATAAGGAGCTGTCATGAGCAGCTCTGCATATACGATAAGGTTAGAAAAAGTCGAAAAAACTTTTCCCAGCCTGAATAATCCTGCGGTATCCAGCCTGACCGCAGAGATCTACGGTGGCTCAGTTACTGGGCTTGTAGGCCCGGATGGAGCAGGAAAAACTACACTGATACGCATGCTAGCGGGTTTACTGAAACCCGATAGCGGTTCTATTGAAATAATAGGGCTTGATCCGATAAAAGATGGCGTACAAGTGCGCTTTGAACTGGGCTATATGCCACAGAAATTTGGCCTGTATGAAGATTTAACCGTATTAGAAAACCTGAATCTGTATGCAGATCTGCGTGGCGTGCTGGGTGACGAGCGTAAAAAAACCTATGAACAACTACTTACGTTTACTGATCTGACCCGTTTTACCAAGCGACTGGCGGGCAAACTTTCAGGCGGCATGAAGCAAAAATTGGGGCTTGCCTGTACTCTGCTTGGCAAACCCAAAGTTCTGCTGCTGGACGAACCCGGCGTTGGAGTTGACCCGATAGCCCGCCGCGAACTCTGGCGGATGGTTCACGAACTGGCAGATGATGGGATGCTAATCCTCTGGAGTACTTCTTATCTGGATGAAGCTGAGCGGTGTCGTGATGTCCTGTTACTTAATCAAGGAAAACTGCTCTACAGCGGACAACCACAAAAACTGACCCAAAAGATGTCCGGGCGTTCTTTTCTGCTTGGTGCCAAACAAGATTCTCGTAGAAAAATGCTGCAACACGCTCTTACCTTGCCACAAGTAACAGACGGCGTGATTCAGGGGAAATATGTTCGTCTTATTCTCAAATCTGATGCCTCACCGCAAGAATTACTTAGCCAGCTTAAGCAACCTGATGCTGAAATCGTTAAAACCGCTCCCCGCTTTGAAGATGCTTTTATCGATTTACTCGGTGGCGGTTCCACCCGCCATTCTGAACTAGCAAAGATCATGCCACGGATTGCTGCTAACCCGACAGAAACAGTCATTGAAGCGCAGGATTTAACCAAAAAATTTGGCGATTTTGCTGCCACTGACCATGTTGATTTTCAGGTAAAACGTGGAGAAATCTTTGGTCTGCTTGGCCCGAACGGTGCCGGTAAATCCACCACGTTTAAAATGATGTGCGGGCTCACGGTGCCGACTGGCGGTAAGGCGCTGGTATTGGGAATGGATCTGAAAACCAGCTCCGGGAAAGCCCGCCAACATTTGGGTTATATGGCGCAGAAATTTTCTCTGTATGGCAACCTGACAGTTGAACAGAACCTGAAATTCTTTTCCGGCATTTACGGCCTGCAAGGGCGCAAGCAAAAAGAAAAAATTGATGGCATGATCAACGCTTTCAATCTCAAATCTGTTTTACATCAAACCACCGACCAATTGCCTCTGGGATATAAACAGCGTCTTGCCCTTTCCTGCGCACTGATGCATGAGCCAGATATTTTGTTCCTGGACGAGCCAACTTCGGGAGTTGATCCACAGATACGACGGGAATTCTGGCTACATATTAATGGCATGGTAGATAAAGGCGTTACCGTTATGGTGACCACCCACTTTATGGATGAAGCAGAATATTGTGACCGAATAGGGTTGGTATTCCGAGGTAAATTGATTGCCGCCGGAACGCCTGATGATTTGAAACAATTGGTTGCTACTGATGAAAAACCTGACCCATCAATGGAACAGGCATTTATTGATCTGGTCGTTAATTATGATGAGGAGCTACAATAATGAGTAGCCCAAAGCAACATACTCCACAGCAAGCTGTCTGCTTCTCTTGGTGGCGATTGAAAGCACTTTGTGTAAAAGAAACAAAACAGATCTTACGTGATCCCACCAGCGGATTAATTTCTATTGCCATTCCATTGATTCTGCTGTTTATCTTTGGTTACGGTATTAATCTCGACGCCAGTACAGTCCGTGTTGGTATTCTGGTAGAACAACAAAGTGAAGATGCTCGTGAATTGATACAGGCTTTTGCCGGTTCTCCCTATATTGAACCCAAAATCAGCGATAATCGTCAGCAATTAATTAATATGATGCAATCAGGAGAAATACGTGGACTGGTTGTCATTCCTGTTAATTTCGATGCGCAACTTGCCCGTCCTGACGGTAAAGCCCAAATTCAAGTCATTACTGACGGCAGTGAACCCAATACAGCAAGTTTTGTACAAAGTTATGCTAAAGGAGTGTGGCAGATTTGGCTACAACAAAGAGGACAAGATCAGGGGAACGCTGTTAATCCGTTAATTGATATGCAGGTTCGTTATTGGTTCAATCCGGCAACAATTAGCCAGCATTTCATCATTCCCGGCGCAATAACCATTATCATCACCGTGGTTGGCGCCATTCTGACATCATTGGTGGTTGCCCGTGAATGGGAACGCGGTACGATGGAAGCTCTGCTTTCTACTCAAATTACCCGCACCGAATTACTGCTTTCTAAACTCTTGCCTTATCAAGTGCTTGGATCATTCTCCATGATGCTCTGTATGCTGATGACAGTATTTGTGCTGGATGTACCCTACAGAGGCTCATTATGGATATTGTCCGCAATCACTAGCCTCTACCTGGCTACGGCCCTTGGTATCGGGCTTTTGATTTCTACGGTGACACGCAACCAATTTAATGCCGCAATGATAGCGCTGAATGTCGCTTTTCTGCCTGCGATTATGCTTTCCGGCTTCATCTTTGAAATAAATAGCATGCCTGCCTTTATTCAGGTAGTGACCTATTTCATCCCGGCTCGTTATTTTGTCAGTAGTTTGCATACTCTCTTTCTGGCTGGAAATATCAGTACGGTACTGGTGATAAATCTATTATTACTGATCGCCTCCGCTATTGTGTTTATTGGCCTGACAGCATGGAAAACCCAGCGGCGTCTGGATTAAGAAGGAATTAGCATGTTTTATCGTCTTTACACCCTGATTATTAAAGAATTGCAATCTCTACTCAGAGATCCGCAAACACGGGCTATCTTAGTTATGCCGGTTATCTTCCAGATGATCTTATTTCCTTTATCAGCAACCCTTGATGTGACTAATGCAACTATTGCTATTTTTGATGAAGACAAAGGCAAAGCCTCTATTGAGCTCACCCAACGGCTGGCAAAATCAAAAGCATTTCCTGATGTGCTATTGCTGAACCATTCACAAGAAATACAACCGGTAATCGATCACCAAAAGGCCTTATTACTGGTACGTTTCCCACAAGATTTCAGTGCTAAAATTGCCAGTCATGACCCGGTTTCCCTCCAAGTATTGCTGGATGGACGCAATTCTAACAGCGCTCAAATTGCTGCGGGCTATATCCAAGAAATTGTCCTTAACTATCAACAGGAACTGATGGGTAACCTGCCGAAAGCCAATAATAGCGAGTTGGTGATCCGCAACTGGTATAACCCTAACTTGGATTATAAATGGTTCGTCGTGCCCTCTTTGGTGGCACTGATTACTACGGTTGGAATATTGACGGTCACAGCACTGTCAATTGCGCGCGAAAGGGAACAAGGAACACTGGATCAATTACTAGTTTCACCCATGACCACCTGGCAGATTTTCATTGGCAAAGCAGTTCCTGCGGTGATTGTCGCTACCTTTCAGGCAACTTTAGTGCTTGCTATTGGCATATTCTGCTATCAAATTCCCTTTTCTGGTTCACTAGCGCTGTTTTACTGCGCTATGCTGATCTACAGTTTATCGTTGGTGGGATTTGGCCTGCTAATCTCTTCCCTTTGCTACACTCAGCAACAGGCGTTTATTGGCGTATTTGTCTTTATCATGCCCGCTATCTTAATCTCCGGTTATATTTCTCCGGTTGAAAATATGTTCGGATGGTTACAAGACATCACCTGGATTAATCCTATCTGGCACTTTAACGACATCACTAAGCAAATTTATCTCAAAGATGCCGATTTCACGGTTATCTGGAGAAGTTTGTGGCCTCTTTTGGTAATTACTGCCACAACCGGTAATCTTGCCTATTGGTTATTTAGACGGAAAATTGCTTAATAAGAATGACCCTGCATTTTAGCTATACTTAACGATGCAGGGCTTTTCTCAGAAACCAATCAGTGAATTTAGCGACGATCGCCAAAAATACGTAGTAGCATCAAGAACATGTTGATGAAGTCCAGATACAGCGTTAATGCACCAACAATTGAGAATTTACGCAAATTCTCTTTGTCATTCACATCAAGATCTTCACCCATCTCTTTCAGCTTCTGAGTGTCGTAAGCGGTTAAGCCAGCAAAGATAACGACACCAATGTAGGTTACCGCCCACATCAACGCTGTACTCTTTAACCAGAGGTTAATCAGAGAAGCCAAAATGATGCCGATCAACCCCATAAACAAGAAGCTACCAAGGCCACTCAGGCTACGTTTGGTGGTATAGCCGTAAAAACTCAACGCACCAAACATCCCTGCGGTCACGACAAAAGTAGTGGCAATGGAACCACCAGTATATATTTTAAAAATACCGGAAAGCGTTAGCCCAGTCAGCGCTGAATAGAGCATAAACAACCCAGTAGCTAACGAAGCTCCCATGCGGTTAATCATGCCAGAGAGGACGAAAACCAATCCCAATTGAGCAATAACTAATCCATAGAAAATCACCGAGTTTGAGAAAATATATTCAACAACATTCTGATTTTGTGACACATACCAAGCCACAAACGCCGTTAACAACAGGCCACAAGTCATCCAACCATAAACTTGGGCCATATAAGTTTGCAAGCCGGTTCCAGCTTGCTGGATTATAGAACCATTTGAGCGTGGATAACGATCCATGGCGCTTACCTTCTATGACAGTGTTTAGAAATTCAGGCTGTTTAATATCAACAACCCACTCAAGTTTTATACATTATCACAGAATATAATCAAAACAATTAACCATTCAATAATTACTTGTATAGCAGTTCATCTATCTGATCAGTTTTCGAAGCGTTTCGCAGAATTTAGCCAACACTTTCATCACCAACGTTTCGCGGCTTCCTGATCACTCTCACGGGATTCAACCCAACGATCACCATCAGGCAAAAACTCTTTTTTCCATAAAGGCGCCTGCGTTTTTAAATAATCCATAATAAATTCAGCCGCTGCAAAAGCCATATGACGATGGGCACTTGTCACGCCAACAAACACAATTTCATCACCAGGGTAAAGCGTCCCAATCCGGTGGATAACACTGATACGCTGCAATGGCCAGCGATCCCGTGCTTCGGTGACAATATTTTGTAACGCTTTTTCCGTCATTCCGGGATAGTGTTCCAGTCTCAGGACACTCACTCGGTCACCCAGATTATGATTACGGACTTTGCCGGTGAAAGTGACGATAGCACCATCTTCATCACATTGAGCAAGCCATTGATATTCTTCCCCTACATTGAAATTTTCCGGCCCAACGAAAATGCGGGTGTTTTCCATTTATTATCCCCCAGTCACTGGCGGGAAAAAGGCCACTTCATCACCATCCTGTAATGGGTGCCCGCCATGAACAAGAGATTGGTTTACCGCTGACAACAATTTTCCATCTTCCAACGCCAAGGCCCAACGTTCTCCCTTTGATATTAACGCCGTCCTCAAACCGTCAACGGTTGTGTAACGATTATCGAGATCCAGTGAATCAGTACCTACCAGCTCACGTACCTGAGCAAAAAACAGTACCTTAATCATTTATCCACCTTAAAATGACCTAATTTACCACCTATCTTCTCCAACAAACGAACTGGCCCAATGACCATATCTTTCTGTACCGCTTTACACATATCGTAAATTGTCAAAGCCGCGACTGACGCCGCTGTCAGTGCCTCCATTTCAACACCGGTTTTCCCAGTCAGACGACAACAGGATTCAATTCTGACCCGGTTATATTTTGTCTGAACTTCCAACTGGACTTCTACTTTAGTTAGCAGTAATGGATGACACAGCGGAATTAATTCCCATGTACGCTTGGCTGCTTGGATACCCGCAATCCTCGCGGTAGCAAATACATCACCTTTGTGATGGCGACCTTCAATAATCATTGCCAGTGTTTCCGGCTTCATTCCAACAAACGCTTCTGCCCTTGCCTCGCGTGATGTTTCAGCTTTAGCAGAAACATCAACCATATACGCTTCACCGATAGAATTGATGTGGGTTAATTGAGACATTCTTAGCTCCTGAAAAAACAACAAGATCCAGACGGTAAATTAACCGCCGATGACGGAAAGATTTGGGGTGATACCACTGTCACCTTGATGAAGAAAATGGGTTTCCCGTTTATGCCGCAATCCATTCTGAATACGCAATTTCAGATCATCAAGTTGTTTTTCACTCGCCAATAAGTCACGCAGTGGTATCCCCTGTTCACCAAACAGGCATAAATGAAGATGACCTATTGAAGAAATACGTAACCGATTACAACTCCGACAAAAATCTTTCTCATAAGGCATAATTAGACCAATTTCTCCCTGATAATCAGGATGGCTAAAAACCTGTGCAGGGCCATCACTGCGTAAACGTTGAAGCAAATGCCAACCATCGAGCAACAGGCGTTCCCGGATAACTTCCCCCGAAATATGGTATTGACGAAACATTTCACCACCGTCACCGGTTTCCATCAACTCGATGAATCTTAATTGAATCGGACGATCTTTTATCCAGTGCAGGAAAGCCGGCAGGCTGATATCGTTAACATTTTTCATTAGCACTACGTTGACTTTCACTTTACTAAAACCCGCCGCAAATGCTGCATCAATACCACGCATCACCTGAAAAAATTTGTCCTGCCCGGTAATCGCATGAAATTGACGGGGATCAAGCGAATCCATACTGACATTCACTGCGGTTAAACCCGCCTCTTTCCACTTAGCAATATCTCGTTCCATTCGATAACCGTTAGTGGTTACTGCGAGGGTTTTAATCAACTTATTTTCACGTATGACGGAAATAATATCGGTGAAATCACGGCGCATGGTCGGTTCGCCCCCCGTCAAACGGATTTTCTCTGTACCCAGATCGGCAAACGCCCGGCCAACAAGACGAATTTCGGATAATGTCAAAAAGGAGTGATGTCCACGGGGTTTATAACCATCCGGCAAACAATAAGTACACCGAAAATTACATACATCGGTAATAGATAGCCGCAAATAGTAAAATTTACGAGCAAAAGCGTCTATGAGTTGTTCCACAATAACACCTTTCCAAATATGGGAGATGCGGGCATTTCTACCTTACATCCTGGTGACTCAGTGGTCACGGCCAAAGCATCATATCGCTGTGTAAAAAGGGACTTAGATGCAGAGGCTAGGAGTTAATTCCAACATCTATACCCGTCATCTTTCAAGCTGCCTCTTTGTTGGCTGCACTCACTCACCCCGGTCACATCGTTACCTATGCTCCCGGGGATACGCTCCCTTGCCGTCGCAATGCATCTTGAAATCCATTGGGTATATGATTTAATGTAAAACGACCTTCTCTGATATGGATTTTAGCGCTTAACAAAGAAAAATGCGAATACCCACTTTCGTTATATAATTGAATATACAATGAATTACCACATTGTTCAGAATAAATAACAGACAATTTCTATTTGTGATCAGTTAAAACATTGCACCCAATCATAACGTTTGTTCGGTTAATCGTGTTTTATAATAAATTACGCTAAAATTATTCAGCGAATATATGCTCAGTCAGTAATAGGAATTCTATGCGAAACCGCACATTAGCCGATTTAGATCGGGTAGTTGCCTTAGGCGGAGGTCATGGCCTTGGGCGCGTTATGTCCTCTCTTTCATCACTAGGCTCTCGCCTGACAGGCATTGTGACCACGACAGATAATGGCGGCTCAACCGGCAGGATCCGGCGTTCAGAAGGCGGTATTGCCTGGGGTGATACCCGCAATTGTTTAAATCAGCTTATTACCGAACCCAGTGTCGCGTCAGCAATGTTCGAATACCGTTTCAGTGGCAATGGCGAACTGGCAGGGCATAATCTGGGGAATCTGATGCTTAAAGCGTTAGATCATTTAAGTGTCAGACCCCTTGAGGCAATTAATTTAATCCGCAGTTTGTTGAAAGTTAATGCTCATCTTATTCCAATGTCTGAGCAGCCCGTTGACCTAATGGCGATAGATGATCAAGGCAACACCATTTATGGCGAAGTTAATGTTGATCAATTGAATTGTATTCCTCAGGAGTTGATGCTTTATCCGCCTGCGACCGCAACAAAAGAGGCATTGGATGCTATCACTCAAGCAGATCTGATTATTATCGGCCCTGGCAGCTTCTTCACCAGTCTGATGCCATTGCTTCTGCTTGAAGATTTAACCCAAGCACTGCGTCGTAGCAACGCCAATATGATTTATATCGGTAACCTAGGCAAAGAACTCAGTGCCGCGGCCGCCGAACTGACACTGAAAGATAAGCTGGAAATAATGGAAAACAAAATTGGCAGCCGGATAATTGATGCGGTAATCGTTGGCCCGTGCACAAATATCAGCGAGCTTAACGACCGGATTATTACTCAGCAAATACTCGAAGCACAGGATGTTCCCTATCGCCACGACCGTGAATTACTACATCAGGCGTTAGAGAATACCCTGCAAAACCTTGGTTAAGAATTGGCAATAAATTGCTCTCGCAATGCCTGAATCTGATCCCGAACACTCGCCGCCTGTTCGAATTCAAGATCCTGCGCATGCTGGTACATCTTCGCTTCCAGCTCGCGGATTTTGCTTTCCAGCTCTTTGGCAGACAGGTTGCTGAATGTTTCCGCTGTGGCAACCGCTTTACCTCTGCCCTTTCTTTTACCACCCGCTGGCTGCCCAATTTGCAGAATATCACTAATTTTCTTATTGAGACCTTTTGGAACAATACCGTGTTTTTCATTAAATATCTGCTGTTTAGCACGCCGGCGTTCCGTTTCACCAATAGCTTTTGCCATTGAATCAGTGATCTTATCGCCATAAAGGATCGCTTTACCATGCAGGTTACGGGCAGCACGCCCAATCGTCTGAATTAATGAACGTTCAGACCGCAGGAAACCTTCTTTATCCGCATCAAGAATGGCCACCAGAGAAACTTCTGGCATATCCAGCCCTTCCCTCAGCAAGTTAATTCCCACTAATACATCAAACTCACCTAAACGAAGATCCCGAATAATTTCCACACGTTCGACAGTATCGATATCCGAGTGCAAATAGCGAACCCGTTCACCGTGCTCTTCCAAATACTCGGTTAAATCCTCCGCCATTCGCTTAGTCAATGTGGTGACCAATACCCGTTCATTTTTCACCGCCCGAATACGGATTTCAGACAGTAAGTCATCAACCTGTGTCGCTACAGGACGCACCTCCACTTCCGGATCAAGCAAACCCGTAGGACGCACCACCTGTTCCACCACATCGCCACTGGATTTTTCCAATTCATATTTGCCTGGCGTAGCCGAAATATAAATGGTCTGTGGAGCCAGTGCTTCAAATTCTTCAAACCGAAGTGGACGATTATCCAGCGCAGAAGGCATACGGAAACCATATTCCACCAGCGTCTCTTTGCGGGAACGATCCCCTCGATACATCCCACCAATTTGCGGGATGGTAACGTGCGATTCATCCACTATCAGCAAACCATCAGCCGGGAGATAATCAAACAGTGTCGGCGGCGGCTCCCCTTCGGCACGGCCAGAGAGATAACGGGAATAGTTTTCAATGCCGGAGCAATAACCCAATTCATTCATCATTTCCAAATCAAATTGGGTACGCTGCGTAATACGCTGTTCTTCCAGCAGTTTACCATTTGCCAGCAATACCTTACGCCGCTGCTCAAGCTCAATTTTAATCGCTTCCATTGCCTGAATAATACGCTCACGCGGAGTAACATAGTGGGTTTTCGGATAAACGGTATACCGTGGAACATGATATTGAATCTGTCCCGTTAGCGGATCAAACAGTGATAACCGTTCTACTTCATCATCAAATAGTTCAACGCGCAGGGCATGCTCATCAGATTCAGCCGGAAAGATATCAATCACTTCACCACGAACCCTAAATGTCCCTCGCTGGAATGCCTGATCATTACGGGTATATTGCAATTCAGCTAAACGTCTCAGAATGGAGCGTTGATCAATCATCATACCGTTGGTCAGGTGGAGCATCATTTTCAGGTAACTATCAGGATCACCTAAACCATAAATAGCCGATACAGACGCAACGACAATCACATCTCGCCGCTCCAGCAAAGCTTTTGTGGCAGACAGGCGCATTTGTTCAATGTGTTCGTTCACGGAAGCATCTTTTTCGATAAAAGTATCGGAACTCGGTACATAAGCTTCCGGCTGGTAATAATCGTAATAGGAAACAAAGTACTCTACGGCATTTTCTGGGAAAAAGTCCTTCATTTCGCTGTAAAGTTGAGCCGCTAGTGTCTTGTTCGGAGCAAGTACCATCGTTGGTCGGTTTAAATTGGCTATCACATTAGCGACAGTAAATGTCTTACCCGACCCAGTTACCCCTAACAAAGTCTGGTGGGCAAGCCCGTCTTCTAAGCCTTCTTGTAATTGACGGATGGCCTCTGGTTGATCACCCCCCGGTTGGAAGTCAGAATGTAATTTGAACACCTTACTCATCGGTATCTCACTTTCCTAACATTAAGTTAGCCTATAATACTGGATATAAAACCAGCTTCAAGTTGATTTTATAAAAACGGACTCAAGTAGGTCACTTCCCTATCAATTAAACATCCGTTGATATCAAAATAAATACCATTTTATCCCCAAAATTATCTTGATTTTTCCATTTTTTATATGATTGGCTGAAAGGTGACAACATGGGACATCATCACAGGTCAGACAGGGCTTGATTTTAGTTATCTTATTGATATTTAATAAAATTAAAACAAAGACGAGAATAACATCAACCTTGACGAAAGCCGCGTATTTTCTTGCGTCGCGTAACTTTTCTAAGTCTAATACACAAGGTTATCCACAGGAATAGTGGATAACTCTACAAACCCTATTAACTGTACGAGGTTGCAACATCATGCCACAAAATAGGTATCCTCTACCGATAAAAATTTTTACTATTTTTTTAACCTTTATCTCAATTCTTCCTTTCAAAAAAATGAATAAATTTGCTGAAAAAGTAAGAATTTTCTCACGGAAATTAAACATCAATAAATTATATTCTTTCAATATTACCAGCATTAAAGGTAGATAATTGTCTATTTTTTCTGTAGACTGAGCGAAAAAAACTGCCTTTTTTGCATCAAACAACAGCAAATAATACGGGTTAGATTGGGATTTTTATTCAATAAGAGATAACCGGTGAACAGTTTCCTATATGAAATCTGTTAATCAAGAGGAGAGGCGTGTTTTACCTAAATTCTCTGTTTCCTACGCTTTCAGCAATAGCAGGTTCAATAGCATTTTTGACTATGCCGATATAAACAGTGCCGATAAACATTTACCAAAAAACAACAACTGACTCAATTGGCATGAGCAAAACCCAATTTTTAATTAGAATATTAAGATATGTCATTGATAAATTAACCAATTCACATCAGCATATCCTCTATTTTACAAAACGAGCTCCATCGTAACTGCTCAAAAAAAATGATAGATACACAAATATCAAATCGACACAGCCCTCGTAAAACGTCCAATATTCTGCTGGCTATTTTCGATCGAAAAACTTACTTTGTATCTATCATTCACAATTTCAATCGATTGCTGTTCCAAAGCATCTTTATACTGCCATTTCCTGGTGTTTTAACTGCGTTATCATTTTATTAATTTACTAATTTCAGTCCTAATGTTTATTTAATTTCCTCTATTTTCTTGAAATTCCCTAGTGCTAAAAAAATAACCCACTTTCAAACTCAAAGGATAAAGTAGCTCTTCCCCGAGAGATTTATAATAAGAATAATGTTTCGTTTGATGCTATCTAATGATCCAAAAACACATCAACACAACTTAACATTATTATAATAAAATCCATAAAGTCAACACAAAAATAAACATAAAGTTCAGTTTTGTGTAAACTTTATAATGAATTTCACTTAATTATATGATTTAACTTTCATTTTTAGAATATAAAGGTAAATCCATGAGCATTTTCTGATATAGGATGTGCTAATATAGATAACTAGAAAAATCAGATATTAAAAGTAAAATCAATAAATTATCACAATGAGTGGTTTTTTCACACTGGACAATATCATCAAGTAATATATAGTAATGCTGTTATCTTTACATAAAGGATTCTCATGAAAACGTCTAATGCACAGCGAAAAACAAATATCATTAAAAATATAGAATATTTGATACGTACCCGTGGAGAAACCAAGAGCTCTTTTTCCAACCGAACAGGATTAACCCGTACCACCATTTATAAAATTCTGGAAGGACAAGTCAATAACGTTCAACAATCTACGGTTCTTCGGATCTCCGATTTTTTCGGCGTTTCTTGTGAAGAAATAGAATATTATGACCTTGAGCAATTAGAACGCCTCAATGAAACACTCTCAACCGAAGGCAATAAAAATCCTTCGGCTATCCCTATCGTTCCACAATCTGAATTTCTAGCCGTTTCTGAGAAAAAAATAGGTCAGCTTGTTACCGAGTATCCGCTTACCTATTTCTTTGGTGATGAATCAAACATGTTGGCTCTTAAAGTCGAATCGGCAATAGAAGATACATTCATACCCGGTGAGGTGATCATTATAAAACGTCCCCCCGCATTAGTCACCAATACGCCATTATTGTATTACTCTAAGGAAATTGGGTTCTTTATCCGGCAAGAGAAAAATGATGACAGCCTCGATAGGAAACCCTACAAAAATGCTTATTTTTTAGGCTACATTGTAGGAGAAAGACTATAAATGACGGTAAATCAAAAGTTTAAGTTACTGGGATTTTCAAGGTATGGTAAATTATCGGCAAATGTCATGGTGCTAGCGACAGGTAAGACCATTACTATGGGGTTAAAAGAGCTCGCTGACAGTGATATTTCAGAAGATCTGAGCAGACATGAGCTCAGTACGATATACCGGAAACTATACAGCCACAGTAATATCGTAACAGCTTATGAACTTGGGGATCGTCATGAGCGTTCATGGCAAGCCTATTTACTCATTAGCATCGCACTCAGTGTTATCTATATTTTCTCTACCATATGTGGTGTGAAGCCCATTCATATCCCGATCCTTAATATTGTCACGCCTCCTGGGGTTTTTATTTACCCTATAACCTTCTTACTGGTCGATATTCTAAACGAATTCTATGGATTACGTCTGGCAAGAAGAACGATTATTATCTCTTTTACAGCGAACTTATTATTTGTTCTAGGGCTTTGGGGAACCGCACTGATGCCAGGTGTTCCTGGATGGGAGTTTGGTGCGACTTATAATGGAATAGTGAATAGTATCGTATCTGTATTACTGGCATCATCTCTTGCTTATTTTATCTCTGAGAATATAAACTCGTATCTCCTCTGCAAAATAAAATCTCTCACAAACTCAAAGTATCTTTTCCTGCGAGTAATAACCAGTACTGTTATCGCTTCAGCATTCGACAGTATCATATTCTGTTCAATCGCTTTCTATGGTGTTCTCGGCATAGACATCATAAAAGAAATGATTATCGCCCAGTTCCTCATTAAAGTGGCTTATTCTATCTTGGGTGTAGGCCCTATTTATCTGGTAAGGAAGATATTCAGAAATTATATAAATCGGCCAGCAGATGCGCCAGTGAATAAAAAACTCGCTGAAGTATAAATAGAGATAACGTTTTTTCAAAATAGAGTAAACTCGTTGAAAAATATCATTTTTATGCCGGAGTGTCATTCCGGCATATTATCCTAAAATAACCTATACCCTATGGATTTCAAGATGCATCGCGACGGCAAGGGAGTGAATCCCCGGGAACATAGCGAACTATGTGACCGGAGTGAGTGCAGCCAACAAAGCGACAACTTGAAAGATAACGGGTATATACCCTATGGATTTCAAGATGCATCGCGACGGCAAGGGAGCGAATCCCCGGGAGCATAGATAACTATGTGACCGGGGTGAGTGAGTGCAGCCAACAAAGAGGCAACTTGAAAGATGACGGGTATAGATATGAGTAGTGTAATCATTCATCATGACATTGAAATAACATTCCACCAGATTAAATTTTCAAATTAATTATTCAGTAATTTTAAATCTATATATTCCCCTAAATGATTAAAATATTCTTGCGTTAAATGAGGAATCATACCTAATAAAGGAGCCGGTAACATACGCTCTAATGTCGCCAAATATTCTTGCTGACGTTTGCCTGCGGGTTCAACCTCATTAGCTATCCAGCCTGCAAAATGTAACCCTGAACCTATAATAGCTTCCACGGTAAGTAGCGCATGATTAATACAGCCCAACTTCACCCCCACTGCCAAAATAACCGGCAGTTGCTCTTTAACCACCCAGTCAGCAAAAGTCACCGATTCTGATAAAGGGGTATACCAACCACCAGCGCCCTCAACTAAAACCCAGTCTGCTTTCTTTTCTAACTGATGCAACCCCGTAGACATAACAGTAAAATCAATAGGTTGATTCAAGTCATCACTGGCAATATGGGGTGATGTTGCTTCAACAAATACTAACGGATTCACTTCTTCATATTGCAAAGATACAGAACTATTTGCCAGCAATGCCAGTGCATCGGAATTACGAATACCTGCCGGTGTTATTTCACTACCAGAAGCAACGGGTTTATAACCTGCTGTTTTATATCCTGCTTTAGTTGCCGCTTGTAACAAAGCACAACTTACAACTGTTTTACCCACTTCGGTATCTGTACCTGTCAAAAACCAGCACTTAGTCACGATGAATCACTCCAAAAACAACCTGATAGCTAAGAGGTAACTGTTCATTTTCTCGTGGATAAGCCTGTTCCAGAGCAGTCAGTCGTCCACGCGTCATCAGTCCTTGCTGTCGCCCATAATGAAGGTGAGTCGCGCCAATCCCTTTCAGAGAACCCAATAGCGGCAATATATGAGAATATTGCTGGCGATAAACCTGACTAATAAGACAATGCCGGAACCCTTGACAGGCATCTTTAATTGTCTGTTGCGGTAGGAACTGATTAATATGCTGGTAGTTATCAACCGCACTCCAAGCTTGCTTCAATTCATGCAATGAACCTTTGGCCAAGGTGGAAAATAGAATTAATCCACCAGGGCAGGTTACCCGATAAAGTTCTCTTAAAGCGCTGGATAAATTATCACACCACTGAACAACCAGATTACTGAAACAGATATCAACACTGTTGTCAGCAAGCCCTAAATGTTCAATATCCGCTTGTAAATAATAGTCAGCCGCCAATTGCTTACGGGCATGAACTAACATGCCTGATGCTAAATCCAACCCAATAACCTGTTTCCCCTGTTGTCGCCAGCGGTGACTAAAAAAACCCGTACCGCAACCAGCATCCAATATTAACTGACCAGGATGTCCAGCGGCTTGTTGCATGAGGAATTCACCGGTTTGCTGCTGTAATTTCGCTACCACATCATAATTGGCGGCCGCTCGTCCAAACGCTCCAGCAATCGCCTGTTTATTGGCAAATTCAGCTACGGAACCCATGCAACGCCTCCATCAACATATCAATATCCTGTGGCATATGACTGGCCGTCAAAGTAATACGTAATCTGGCGCTGCCCGGTGGTACTGTTGGTGGGCGGATGGCTTTAACCCAAATCCCTTTTTGTTGCAGATACTGAGACAAGGACACACTCAGCTCATTATCACTCACAATCAATGGCTGAATTGCGGTAATTGAATCTGTCAGATTGAATGGCAGTTTCTGAGCTTGCCGGCGGAAGTAATTGATATTCTGCTGTAATCGTTGGCGCAATTCATCACCAGATTGTATCTGCCGAACAGCTTCAGAAAGCGCCTGAGCCTGTGCAGGAGGCATAGAAGTGCTGTAGATCAGATGACGGGCATACTGAATTAGATATTCTGCCGTCTGCTCATCACAAAGCACCGCCGCGCCACTCAATCCAAATGCTTTGCCAAAAGTGACAATCAAAATTTCCGGTTTGATTCCCTGTTGCCAACAGCTTCCCCTTCCCTGCTCACCACAGACACCAATACCGTGAGCATCATCCACCATTAACCAGTTGCCAGAAATTCTGGTTTGCTGATGAATATCGGCTAGCGGTGCGCAGTCACCATCCATACTGAACACACCTTCGGTTACCACCAGCGTTTTTCCAACACAAGGCGTTGCCAGTAAATTTGCAAGTGATTCAGGTTGATTATGCAGAAAACGCCGTAGCTGAGCGGGGGAATGCATAGCCGCTTCCATTAATGAAGCATGACTCAGGCGATCGGCAATAATCCGATCCTGTTCCGTCATTAACGCGGCAATGACCCCCTGATTAGCAGAATACCCCGAAATAAACAGTAATGCTTTTGGATAACCCAGCCAGTCAGCCAATTGTTGTTCCAATAGCTGATGAGCCTTTGTATAACCCGTAATATGACCGGAACCTCCACTACCAACACCATATTGTTCAGCTCCCCGCTGCCATGCGGAAATGATTGCGGGATTTGCACTTAACCCAAGGTAATCATTACTGGAAAAATTAAGATATTTGCCATCAGTGGCATACAGGAAACGCCCATCTGATTTCTGATTGACCTGCCGCTGACGCCATAGCGAAGTGTCCCGACGCTCAGACAATTGCCGGGAAAGATAAGATGACCAGTCCATCATAATGCCGCATTATAAAATTGTTCGTTATCCGCATTGATAATGGCTTCTGCCAAATGCTGCTGTTGCTGATTATCACCAAATGCTGTCTGAGTCTGCTGAGGATTAATGCCCAACTTGCGAAATAGTTGTAAATCTTTATCTTCCGCAGGGTTAGGTGTAGTGAGCAACTTACAGCCATAAAAAATAGAATTAGCGCCAGCCATAAAACACATTGCCTGTGTCTGCTCATTCATCTGTTCACGACCTGCGGATAACCGAACATGAGAAGACGGCATCATGATCCTGGCAACAGCAATCGTGCGGATAAAATCGAAAGGGTCTACATCTTCGTTCTCAGCCAATGGCGTGCCTTTGACCTTAACCAACATGTTGATGGGTACACTCTCTGGCGGTTTTGGCAGATTTGCCAGTTGTACCAATAACGCGGCCCGATCACGTATCGCCTCACCCAGACCAACAATACCACCAGAGCACACTTTTATTCCGGCCTCTCGTACTTTATCAAGGGTATCCAACCTGTCCTGATAGGTCCGAGTCGTAATGATGTTGCCATAAAATTCCGGGGAGGTATCAAGGTTGTGGTTGTAGTAATCTAATCCTGCATCCGCCAGCCGCTGCGCTTGTAACCCATTGAGCATGCCCAGTGTCATGCAGGTTTCCATTCCCAATGCTTTGACTTCCTTAACCATTTTCTCCAGATAAGGCATATCCCTCTCATGGGGATTTTTCCACGCGGCACCCATACAAAAACGTGTTGAACCCGCATTTTTAGCCTTACGAGCAGAATCAATCACCTGTTCCACTTCCATCAACCGCTCTTTTTCAAGACCTGTTTTGTAACGGGAGCTTTGCGGGCAATATTTGCAATCTTCCGGACAAGCCCCGGTTTTGATGGAAAGTAGTGTACTAACCTGTACTTGCTGTGGGTCAAAGTAAATACGATGAACCTGCTGTGCTTGAAATAATAATTCGAAAAAAGGTTTATCAAACAGCTCTTGCGCCTGCTTAATTGTCCATTGCTTACGCTCAATCACAATAACATCTCCAGTGTAAAAAAAGTCTAGTCAGTTTAAATAATGCCGCTATACTGTCAACCAATTTTAATAAAATTGGTTGACAGTATAGCCTTATGACTTCTTCTGATATTGAATTTGATCTACACCATATTTGGCATCCCTATACCTCCATGACCAACCCTCTTCCGGTTTACCCTGTTGTTGGCGCTTCTGGGATGGAAATCGAGTTGGCTGATGGCCGTAAGCTAGTGGATGGTATGTCTTCTTGGTGGGCCGCCATTCATGGATATAACCATCCGGTACTGAACCAAGCCGCTAAAATTCAGATTGATCATATGTCCCATATCATGTTTGGTGGAATTACCCATCCACCCGCAATCGCACTTTGCAGGCAATTAGTGGCAATCTCCCCGCCATCATTGGAATGTGTTTTTCTGGCTGATTCAGGCTCTGTCGCAGTGGAAGTGGCTCTGAAAATGGCATTGCAATACTGGCAGGCAAAAGGTGAGAAACGCCAGCGTATTTTGACATTACGCCACGGTTACCATGGCGACACATTCGGCGCTATGTCCGTCTGTGATCCCGACAATTCAATGCATAATCTCTACAAAGGCTATCTGCCACCCCATCTGTTCGCTGAATCGCCTCAGTGCGGGTTTGATTCTCAATGGAACGAGCGGGATATCATGCCATTTCGCACTTTGCTGGAGCAGCATTCCCGTGATATTGCCGCGGTGATCCTTGAACCTATCGTACAGGGTGCTGGAGGAATGCGAATTTATCATCCTGAATATCTGCGTCAGGTCAGAATGCTTTGTGATCAGCACCGGATTCTATTAATTGCAGATGAAATTGCCACCGGTTTTGGCCGCACAGGAAAATTGTTTGCTTGTGAACATGCTGAAATTGAGCCAGATATTTTATGTGTAGGGAAAGCGCTGACAGGCGGCTATATGACACTATCAGCAACACTGGCAACCCGTAAGATAGCCGAAACGATTAGCAATGGTGAAGCAGGCTGTTTTATGCACGGCCCAACGTTTATGGGCAATCCATTAGCTTGCGCCGTAGCAGAAGCCAGTTTGAACTTGTTATTACAAAGCCCTTGGCAACAACGTATTAAATCAATTGAAAACCAGTTAAAGACTGAATTGATGCCACTAAAACATCATGAAAAAGTAGCTGATGTTCGGGTATTAGGTGCAATTGGCGTCGTGGAGATGAAGCAATCCGTGAATATGGCGGTGCTACAACACTATTTTGTTTCTCAAGGTGTCTGGATAAGACCATTTGGCAAGCTGATTTATTTGATGCCACCTTATATTATTCAACCAGAGCAACTTTCACGTCTGACAAAGGCTGTCTCTGGTGCAATTAATTTGTGATTTTTTGTTATTGAAAAAATTTTTCTGAATTTATTGCGAACAGTTAGTAAAGCTGAATTTCAACTCGATCAAAAAAGGCCCCCAACCGGGAGTAATGCCAGTCAGTTAAGCAACTGACTGGCTGTTTTTCTGGGCTTTTCTGTATTTGTAAGGTCTTTCCTTTACTACCCTCGGGAAGGCTCTTTTTCTCCTTACCGGGAGCTTCACTAACTGCGCCATACTCTCCAGATCTCGCATCAGTTCAGGGATTCGACCCGACGAGGCACCCTGTAACGTCATCAGCATCCTCATCACTAGCCCGCACGATTCTGAGAAGCTCAGTTGATTCGGCCAGTAACCTTTCAGGCTTCCTGCCATCTTTATCATCTGATATCTCACCAGATTGTAGGCCAGCAGCACGCCCCATAACTCCTGCTCTACCAGTTCCGGTTTTTTACTCCTCAGCGTCAGCCTGTTCAGCTGCATTGTCTGTTTGATTTCTCGATAACCCAGCTCAATTTCCCAACGGTGGCTGTAAAGGTCTGCCATTTCCCCTCCCGGGTAGCGCATGCCGTCTGTCATTGAGGTCAGGACATGACAGAGTTTTCCTTTCCGGGTAAACGTCAGCAACCGGGCCGTCATGTCTTCTCCCAGGCCCGGCCATTTTTTCCGCGACTGAGGGCTGGTTTTCAGCCTGACCAGGGAATCACCTTTACCCAGCCGCCGTATCTCCTCGTACTGAGCCCCTTTTTTCAACGGTATCATCCAGTGACGATGCTCTCCCGCTTGATGCCAGGCATTCAGCAACCCCAGCGAGTAGTAACCTTTATCAAACAGGGTCAGGGTGTAGTCACCGGTCTGGTCTATCAGCTGCTCCGCCAGCGTATATTCACTTTCTTTCATCGTACCGAAGGCGGCTGCGGTTAACAGATGGCTGGTCAGCTCCATCTGGCAGACCATTTTTACCTGGGGATAAAGTCCCGGTTGCCCGCAGTAGGTTTGACGCGGGAAGGCGGCATCATTCTCCGGGGTATCCTGCGTTCGCCAGACCACCCCATCCACGGCCAGTAATGTCAGACCGCACCAGTGGGGATGAGTCACAGAGTCATGCCACATTTTTGCTGTTTGCGTAAATACACGACGGACAGCATCGCTTCCCAGGCGCTGACGAGCCTGAATAACGGCGCTGGGGGCAACGAAGGGGCGGTTGCCAGGCAGCATAATATCCAGACGGTTGACGATTTGATGAAGGGGCTCTTTGCGTTCCAGCGCCATGCCGACAATACACCAGACCATCATTTCCAGGGGGAGACGACGTTTGCGCAGGGTGACAGTGCCGGATTCGGCGAGGCAGCGGACGATAAGGTCAGGGTTGAGAAAATCTCCGAGAGAGGTTAGTGGGTTGCGGGTGGTGTCATAACAGGAAACGAGGTCAAGAGCTTGAGCAATACGCATAAAAAAATCCGGAAATAAGGAACATTTCCGGATTCTTACACAACCACTGGATCGTTCAACTGATCCTTAACTGATCGGCATTACCCAACCGGGAGCCTTTTTCGAAAAATTTCTTCACACTCCGACCTTCATAGCGAAACCCATCGCCCTCTTTCTATTAATAGAATTGGTAATGAATTAAAAGAAATCAACAAAATCCGAAATCGGTTGTCACATCATGAACCTTTGTGGCGCTCTAAAGATGCATACCAAATAGAACATATAATTAATAAGGTTATTGAAAGTTATGATAAGTGCTTGAAGGTTATCAGGTGGATCAATCCATCTAATTTAAAACTGTTATCCATTATTGAAAATAACATCAAAATGAGTGAGTTATGCAGTGCTCATTCTCTTTGGAAAAATAAACAATTATCAGCGGAGTTATCATCTTTACCAATAAGAACAGGATGGGGTGATGAAAATAAACTAGATGTTACTCATATAGGAGAAATAATAAAGATCGTCGACACCCGATATTCTTTGATAAAAAGCCAAAAGGATAAAGCTATACCCTATGGATTTCAAGATACATCGCGACGGCAAGGGAGTGAATCCCCGGGAGCATAGCAAACTATGTGACCGGGGTGAGCGAGTGCAGCCAACAAAGAGGCAACTTGAAAGATAACGGGTATATATTT
The DNA here is from genome assembly GCF_025384885.1 of Photorhabdus kleinii. Lineage (NCBI taxonomy): Bacteria > Pseudomonadati > Pseudomonadota > Gammaproteobacteria > Enterobacterales > Morganellaceae > Photorhabdus > Photorhabdus kleinii. The sequence continues at coordinate 13,494 of NZ_JAJAFY010000045.1, read as the reverse complement.
TTTGCTAGCTCTAAAGACATGAAATATGGCATTCAAAACTACAACACTGGGACACTAGTACGATTTAGCCCAGAAGCAAGCCCAAATCAGTATCCTAACGCGAAGAATGTTGAACGTGCTTAATTTCGTCAGCGTGGTTAATCATAAATGGTCGCAACAAATTATAGTAAAAAATTGTGTGCCAGTTTATTTCTGTGTATATAACCCGACAAAAATAGCAATTTTAATACTCAAAAGCTTATAGAAAATTTTTACAAAAAACTTTAAAACTCACATAACCAGAAAATTTTGCGAGTAAGTTTAGTGTAACCGGGCAAGCACAGAAAACCATTTTTGCACCTGTCCGGTTGCATTAACGCAAATTTGCTCTAACAATTACTGGTTATTTACATAAATGTCTACCAGATTCACAGGGCCAGCACAGTAACCCACATCGGACCTTTGCCAACCGAATAACGCGCTAATTCAGTTAATTCACCGGTATATTTATCTATAGAAGAAACTGAAATATGGTCAGACTTTTGACCTGATGCAATTAGGTATTTTCCGCTATGATCGATAGCAAAACCTCGCGGCTGAGTTTCAGTTTTATAGTGCCCAGCCAGCGTCAAATTAGAACCATCTTGTGAAATAACAAAATGGCTGATCAAACTTGAAGTCCGTTCACTGGTATAAAGGTGACGACCATCCGGTGTAATATGAATATCAGCAGACCAACGAACACCCGCTAAATCCGCCGGCAATGAATCAATCGTCTGAATAAGCCGGTATTTTTCCCACTTGCGATAAACATCCACCGTAGAATCCAGTTCATTAATACAATAAATCACCTGCTGATTTGGATGAAATGCCATATGACGAGGACCCGCACCCATTGCCGTAGTGATTTCCTCAGCGCGTTTTTCTGTTAGATAGCCCTCTTCTGCCATCTCAAAAATACGGATGCGATCTTCTTTCAGACAAGGAACCAATAGTTGTTTATTATCCCAGTCAATATTAACCGAATGCGGTGCTTGCAAGCCTGCAATAACCTGAACAGGTTCGCCCACAATACCTTGATCATCAATTAGGCTAACACTCAAATTGTTATAACTATAGGAGGCAGAGAATAGAAAACGGCCCTGTTTATCAGTAGAGATATGAGTCGGGCTACCCGGTATTGATGAAATCCCCTGTTGTACCAGTTCCCCACTAGAGCCAATCTGGTAAGTGACAATACTGAATTGTGGTCGGATGCCAACATAAAGATGTTTACGATCCGGGCTAACCACCATGGGTTGTACTTCCCCCGGTACATCAACTGTCTGAATGAGTGATAACTCACCTTCATTATTCAAGCTCCAAACATGAATCTGACAACTGTTTGGACTCGCCGTATAAACCACTTGTTTCATCTTCACTCCTTAATTATCCATTACCATTTTATTGTGCTGTAACGACTCGATTGGTTTTATCGGTTAAACTCACCGCACAATTGGTGTAGCTTTATTCAGTTCTAATGTAATATCCTTACATTATATATAGTTATGAGGCTAATTTATGTCATATCGCATCATTGTACTGGATCTGGATGGTACACTACTCGATCCTCAAAAAAATATCCTGCCAGAATCACTCATTGTACTAAATGAAGCACGTAAAGCTGGTATTAAGGTGCTAATTGCCACTGGCCGTCATCATGTTGCTATCCACCCTTTTTATCAGGCTTTGCAACTCGATACTCCTGCCATCTGCTGTAATGGTACTTATCTGTATGATTACCATGAAAAGAAAGTTTTAGCCTCAGACCCACTGTCAACTCAGGAAGCTACAAAAGTTCTCACCCACTTAAAAAACACAGATATTCACCGTCTGATGTATGTAGATGATGCCATGTTATATGAAGAACCGTATGACACAGTTGTCCGTACCATAAAATGGTCTGAAACCCTACCTGAATCTCAACGCCCAACTATGCGACATGTTAATAGCTTTCAACATGCTATTGACGAAGTACAGTCTATCTGGAAATTTGCAACCTGTTCTCCTGATTTGGCAAAACTGGGGGAAGTGACTGCACAAATCGCAAATGACACAGGTCTTTCGTGTGAATGGTCATGGTTCGATCAAGTGGATATTACCAAGAAAGGTAACAGTAAAGGTATGCGCTTGAAACAGTGGGTTGAATCACAGGGAATGAAGATGAAAGATGTCATTGCTTTTGGTGATAATTTTAATGATCTGAGCATGCTGAAAGCCGCCGGACTCGGTGTCGCTATGGGTAACAGTGTGGATGCGATTAAAGAACAAGCCGATCTGGTAACACTGGATAATACTCAGTCAGGTATTGCCGAAGTTATTCGCAAGTATGTCCTTTAATTGCTTGTCTGACAAAATGACTGTACGGGGAACCCTCCGATAAGCTCCCCGTTGTTATTTATAGCAGAGACTACAGTTGCCGATTAAGAGAAACACTTTTTATCTGAGCATAAAGCCACTGCCCAGACCGCAAATTAAGTTCATCCCTTGCCCATGGAGTGACCCTTGCCCATAAATAGTGGCCACTCAACACCAATTTGACATCAACGTGTCCATCATCATCAAAGAACTCAACCACTTTCACCGCTAAAATATTACGGATACTACTGCCGCGAGGAGGTTCCAGTACCAATGAAACATCTGAAGCATCTATTCTGATACGCAAATAGGTTCCCGGTTGAACATCAATTTTCGGCAACCATAAAGCCTGGTCAGCTAATGCCACCGCTGTCATTTCATAACGATTATGGTGTTCAACCATTGAAACATTCAGAATACTGCTAAGCGTCTCTTTTTGTAACCAAAGACGTAATGCACTACTGGACCAAACCTCTTCCAATTTTCCCGTTGCCCTGACTTTTCCGTTATCCATGACGAGTACATTTTCTGCCAGACGAAGAATCTCATCCAGATTATGGCTGACATATAAAATCGGGATGTTGACCTCTTCAGAAAGCTTTTCAAGATAAGGCAGTAGTTCTCTTTTACGGGGGAGATCCAGCGATGCCAACGGTTCATCCATTAACAACAGATCCGGTGCCGTCAATAAAGCACGACCAATAGCAACCCGCTGCTTTTCACCGCCGGACAAGGTAAGAGGAAAACGTGATAGTAAGTGCCCAATTCCTAGCAAACTAACAATGCTATCAAATTCTGGCTTCATCTCCGGAGACATCCCGTATTGGAGATTACCTTTTACTCGATAGTGAGGAAAAAGCCGGGCATCCTGAAAAACATAGCCTATACGACGCTGCTCTGATGGCAAGCAGATACCTTTTCCAATATCTACCAACACATGATCATTAAGGGCAATCCGCCCTTTCTGCGGGCGTATCAAGCCAGCAATAACATTTATCAGTGAAGTTTTCCCAGCGCCTGAAAGACCAAAAACAGCCGTGATCCCCTCAGTAGGTAGCTGTGTATTGACTTGTAAATGAAGATCACCAAGTTGTTGCTCAAAATCTAGCTCTAACATGTTGCTCCCAAACGTCTCCTTCCCCAACGGGTTAGCCATTCAGAAACCATCAGTGACATCAACGCTAGAATAATGGCAATGATGCACAAACGAGCCGCAGCCGTTTCTGCTCCAGGTGTTTCAATCAAGGTATACATTGCCAGAGGGATCGTCCGCGTTTCGCCTGGAATATTGGATACAAAAGTGATAGTTGCGCCAAATTCACCCAATGAACGGGCAAATGCCAACACAGTACCCACAATAACCCCAGGCAAAGAGAGCGGCAATGTGATAGTAAAAAATACCTTAAAAGGATTCGCGCCCAAAGTACGAGCAGCCTGCTCCAACCGCCGATCAACACCTTCCAGCGCCAGACGTATCGCCCTGACCATCAACGGAAAAGCAACAATAGCAGAAGCCAGCGCAGCACCACGCCAACTGAACGCAAAGCTGATGCCAAACCAGTCATATAACCATTCACCGATAAATCCACGACGTCCCATACTGATCAGCAGCAAATAACCCACTACCACGGGTGGTAACACCAGCGGCAGATGGATAATGCTGTCAAGTAATGATTTACCGGGAAACTGGAAACGAGCAAGAATCCATGCCATCAAGATCCCAAATGGCAGACTAAGTAACACTGCCATACCGGACACTTTCAGGCTCAGGATGATAGCTTGCCATTCGTATTCACTCAACATCGCCAAAAAATTTATTCCTAAAGTGGGTGAAAACCATAACGTTTAAAAATTTCAACGGCTTTAGGGGTTTTCAAATATTCATAAAAATCGAGAACGGTGGGATTACTATGATCTTTGATAATCGCCATTGGGTATTCAATCGGTTTGTGGCTCTTTGCCGGGAAAATCCCCACCACTTTGACTTTATCACTGGCAACGGCATCCGAACCATAAACAATGCCCAATGTGGCTTCAGCACGTTCCACCAGCGCCAAACCACTGCGCACATTGCTGGTACGCGCCAGCAGAGGATTAACCTTCTCCCATGCTGCTAAATATTGCAGAGACTCTTTAGCGTAAATCCCCACTGGAACATGATCTGGATCACCAACAGCAAGACGACCGTCCTCTAATAAGGATTTCCATTTGGTTTCTTTATTAATATCAACTTTATTGAGTTTACTCGCTTTCGGTGCAATCAGAACGAGTTGATTGCCCAACATAGTCAACCGAGTTTCATCAATAATCAGTTTCTTCCCGGCAACATAATCCATCCACTGTTGATCAGCGGAAATAAAAATATCTGCCGGCGCACCTTGCTCAATCTGGCGAGCCAAAATGGAAGAGGCGGCATAAGAAGCCACCACTTCACCTTTTTTCTCTCGCTTATACAGCGCCGCAATATCATCAAGTGCATTAGTCAACGAGGCGGCAGCGAATAACGTGACTTTTTCCGTAGCCCACGCTTGCCACGTTAAAGCAAAAGAAACGACAACGCCGACTAGCAGTTTGCCAAAACTCTTTTTCATTTGTTTTCCACCTGCTTCTTACCTATTAGTTCATCGTGTATAACAAGATATAACGTCAATTGGAAGAGTGTTCCAATATTAATCGGCAAACTGTGAGCAACTTTTACTATCTAATTTAATTCGAAGTAAAATACTGTAATAGGAAAACCAAATGAATAAAATGGAATTGATTATGATTAATTAAGACAAATTACCCGGTTAATCACCGGGTAATCAGAATAGCATCTGGTGTAAAAGAAATATTAGTTTTACTTTTCAGAACGACCAATACGGGAAACGATATTAAACAGTTCCCCAAGACCATAAATTAAACCTAAAATTCCGGCCGTCACTACCGGTACCATGACCAGGGCGAAAGCCATACTTTTAATCAACTCAAACATGGTAGCCTCACACAATGGCTCATTAAATGAGCCAGCAACATAACACATTTTTAACCATAGCGGGTAATACCGCTATAATTAGTACCATTCTAGACAAAGACAGACAACAGTAACCGGCTAAACGTGCGTTTTTCGGGTTAGCCTATCAAAATTTACGATTATATTTACTAAAAAAAACTATCATGCAAGCCGAAATTCTACTGACACTGAAATTACAACAACGGTTATTCGCAGATCCACGGCGAATATTATTACTAAAACAGATTAAAACAACGGGTTCTATCAGTCAGGGAGCAAAACTGGCCGGCATCAGTTATAAAAGCGCTTGGGACGCAATTAACGAAATGAATCAGCTAGCAGACGAAATACTGGTAGACCGTGCTACCGGTGGTAAAGGAGGCGGCGGGACAAATCTTACCCATTATGGCGAACGTCTATTGCAACTTTACGATCTACTGACACAAATTCAGCAAAAAGCCTTTGATGTGCTAAAAGATGACCAACTTCCCCTCGACAGTCTGTTAGCGGCCATTTCCCGTTTTTCTCTGCAAACCAGCGCCCGTAACCAATTCTTTGGCACAATTACTGACCGTGACCATAATCAGGTGCAGCAACATATCCGCATCTTGCTGACAGATGGTCAAACATCACTGAATGCGGCATTAACAGAACAAAGCGCTAACCGTCTTGGCTTGGTAAAAGGTAAAGAGGTATTGGCGCTCATTAAAGCACCTTGGGTAAAACTCACTAAAGAGCCGTTCTCTATCGGTCATTTCGACAATACCCTGACAGGGCTTATCAGTAAAATTGAAACGAGCGAAGAGAACACAGAAATTATTATTGTTCTTGATGGCGGTGAAATCCTCTGTTCTACTCTGCCCAATCAAGAAGCAAATAACCTGAAACTACATTCTGGAGATAAAATCACTGCACTTTTTAATGCTGACCAAGTAATTATTGCAACTCTGTGTTAAGAATTGACTCTATTATCACTGAATAATTAGAAATATCCAGGAATATTATGGTGTTATGTACCTTACACATCCCCTAGTGTCCGATATTAAATGTTAATTAAAAGTTAATATTGACATTCCTCGGCATTCCGCTTATTTGTGGAAAGATATTTGCGTTGCTTAAAAAGGAATAAAAGATGTCTGAATTGCAAATAACGCAAGGCTGTTTCCGTTTAAGTGATACTCGTACCTTGCAGTTATCATCACTAAAAATAGCCTCTGGCGAAAATTGGGCTTTTATTGGCGCTAATGGTAGCGGAAAATCATCATTGGCCCGTGCGCTTTCAAATGAATTAGTCCTACTTTCCGGCGAACGAAATTGCTCATTTCGCAGGTGCGCCCGCGTCTCTCTAGAACAATTACAAAAACTGACGGAAGAAGAATGGCAACGCAATAATACTGATATGCTCAGTGATGATGAAGATGATACCGGCCGCACTGCGGCAGAAATTATCCAGCTTTATCATAAAGATAATGAACTTTGCCTGGAACTGGCAAAACAGTTCGGTATTATGGATCTACTTTCCCGTCGTTTTAAATATCTTTCTACTGGTGAAACCCACAAGACATTACTTTGCCAGGCACTGATGGCTTCACCTGATTTGCTGATTCTGGATGAACCTTTTAATGGTCTTGATCTATTTTCCCGTGGTCAACTCGCTGAATTACTGGAAAAATTGTCATCAAAAGGAATCGTTTTGGCACTTATCCTTAACCGGTTCAGTGAAATCCCAGATTTTGTTGATCAGATTGGCGTACTAGCGGATTGCCAGCTAACCTCTGTTGGCACCAAAGAAAAAGTGATGGCAGATTCATTGGTGGCTCAACTGGCGCACAGTGAAAAATTGGACGGTATTCATTTACCTGAAACAGATGAATTTCCTGTCGATAATCAGCTACCGTCCGATCAGCCTCTGATTATCCTACGTAACGGTATCATTCAATATAATGATCAGCCAATTTTGCATGGGCTAGATTGGCAAGTGAATCCAGGTGAACATTGGCAAATTATTGGCCCAAATGGTGCCGGAAAATCAACGCTTCTGAGTCTGATTACTGGAGATCACCCTCAAGGCTACAGTAATGAGCTGATCCTGTTTGGCCGTCAACGCGGTAGCGGCGAAACCATTTGGGATATCAAACGCCATATTGGCTATATTAGCAACAGCATTCATCTGGAATATCGTGTCAGCATCAGCGTTCGTAATGTGATTCTGTCCGGTTTCTTCGATTCAATTGGTCTTTATCAGACAGTATCAGATCGCCAGCAGCAACTTGCTGATGAATGGCTGGCTTTATTGGGATTATCTGTTCAGATTGCCAACGGCCCGTTTCACAGCCTTTCATGGGGACAACAACAACTTGTTCTGATAGCTCGCGCACTGGTTAAACATCCTGCTTTATTAATCCTTGATGAACCTCTCCAGGGGCTTGATCCACTCAACCGCCAGTTAGTATTACGTTTTATTGATGTCATGATCACTGATGGCGATACTCAACTACTGTTTGTTTCTCATCATCAGGAAGATGCGCCGCAATGCATTACTCACCGACTGATATTTATTCCTGATGGTGATCTATACCGCTACAAAACGGAGAAAGTTTCTGATTGATTTCTAATAGTTCCCCGTTATGCGGGGATCTTACTTATGAGTCTAGCCAATCTTCATCACAGCCATTTCTATTAGTACCTTAATAAGGTGATTAATCCTTGACCAAACAATCTGAATTAAGGAACGATTATTACCAGTATGAGAGCTTCGACCAGTGAAAAAACATCGCAATTTAGTTATCATGCATTATTATTTTCGCTTACTAAATAACATCCATCACCAATTTTTGGTCTGCTTTTCAGATCCTTTTTTAATTTGTTAAAAATAAAGGGAAATATATGATTTGGGGTTTACTTGCTACATCACTAGCATTATTAGCTATACACCGCACTACTGCACTGATTGCTCTACTGGCCGCAGTTATTACCGGATTTGTCACACAAACTATGATTTATCCGGCAATCGCCACTATTGCAATTATTTTTTTGTTAGGTGCGCTACGTATCTATTTTCAACAAAATAACATCATTAAAATCACAACTGAACTGCTATTACTCGCCTTTGCAGTGGCATTATTCCTACATCTGCTCCCAGGTTTTAATAATCTGAAATATCTCGATAAAGTTCAGGTAGGCCCTCATAGTGCCCCATTCTCAATGTATTTCAACTTTGACAAAGCACTCATTCCTTTCCTGCTGTTATGTTGCATGCCTAGCCTATTTACAACAAAGCCACTGACCAAAATTCGACCTTATGCATGGATAATCTTAGCTATTGTTATTCCTGTATTGTTAAGCATAGCAACGGCTCTCGGAGGGCTCGCAGTTGAACTGCACATGCCACAATGGTTACCGATGTTTATATTGGCCAATATTTTCTTCGTTTCTCTGGCAGAAGAAGCGCTATTCCGTGGCTATATCCAACAGAGGTTAAGTCAGTGGATTAACCCCTATTTTGCCCTGATCATCACCGCTTTGATTTTTGGTGGCGCACACTTCGCCGGCGGCCCATTACTGATGATGTTTGCTACACTTGCCGGATTAATATATGGGCTAGCATGGATGTGGAGTGGCCGTCTGTGGGTCGCTGTTGGGTTCCATTTCGCACTCAACTTAGTTCATTTGCTGTTCTTTACTTACCCAATCAAGTTGGTGACCGCACTATAAACGTGTCAAACTTGCCCGGTATCTATTCAGCAATCTGCAAGAAATTCAGCTTTTCAAGCAAATAAAGTTTGAAACAAGACTATTGATTGCTGCTCTAGTGCATAGGGCAATATAATGCGCTCAGTTATCATTAAGTTTGATTTTTAAGGAGTTTAAGCTATGGCTGTCACTAAACTGGTTCTGGTAAGACATGGCGAAAGCGAGTGGAACAGAGAGAACCGTTTCACTGGCTGGACTGACGTCGCGTTATCTGAAAAAGGTCGCGCCGAAGCTCAACAAGCAGGGCAACTGTTGAAAGAAGAAGGTTTTGTTTTTGATTTTGCCTACACCTCCGTGCTAAAACGCGCTATCCATACGCTGTGGAACATTCTGGATCAGGTTGATCAACAGTGGTTACCTGTTGAAAAAAGCTGGAAACTAAATGAACGTCATTATGGTGCTCTGCAAGGTTTGGACAAATCAGAAACCGCAGCTAAATACGGCGATGATCAGGTTAAACTATGGCGTCGTGGTTTTGCTATCACCCCACCAGATTTAACTAAAGATGATGAACGTTTCCCAGGCCATGATCCACGTTATGCAAATCTGAAGCCAGAAGAGTTACCCGTGACTGAAAGCCTGGCGACGACTATTGAACGCGTGATCCCTTACTGGGAAGAAGTTATCAAACCGCGTGTTGCTCAAGGTGAAAAAGTGATTATCGCAGCGCACGGTAATTCTTTGCGTGCTTTGGTTAAATATCTGGATAATATGAGCGAAGAAACTATTCTTGAGCTAAACATCCCAACAGCAGTACCTCTGGTTTATGAATTCGACGAAAACATGAAACCAATCAAACATTACTATCTGGGTAACGCTGATGAAATCGCAGCAAAAGCCGCGGCTGTAGCAAACCAAGGTAAGGCGAAATAATTCATTGCCTATAACAAACTGCTGACACCCTATTTTCCAGCAAATATAAAAAACCGGAGTTGTCGATTCCGGTTTTTTTACATTGGAAAAATGTTATCAGCCACGACGCGCTTTTATTGCCGACGACAATTGACGTAACAAAATTTCAGTGTCAGCCCAACCAATGCAAGCATCAGTAATACTTTTGCCATATACCAATGGCAGACCACTATCCGGGTTCTGATTTCCTTCTTCCAAATGACTTTCTACCATCACTCCGATAATCGCTTTCTCCCCTGCGATAATCTGCCGACTTACATCTGAACACACATCCATCTGCTTCTTAAATTGTTTGGAACTATTTGCATGACTAAAATCAATCATAATTCTTGCCGACAAACCGGCTTTTTCCAAATCTTGCTTTACGGCTGCAACATGTTCAGAACTGTAATTTGGCTCTTTACCACCACGCAAGATAATATGACAATCGTTGTTTCCGCTGGTATTCACAATCGCGGAATGTCCCCATTTAGTGACAGAAAGGAAACTGTGAGGGGAACCCGCCGCATTAATCGCATCAATAGCAACTTTTATCGCACCATCGGTACCATTTTTAAAACCAACTGGACAAGAAAGACCAGAAGCCAACTCACGATGGACTTGAGATTCCGTTGTACGCGCGCCAATCGCTCCCCAACTCATCAAATCGGCTAAATACTGTGGAGAAATCATATCCAGATATTCACCCGCAGCCGGTAGCCCCATGTCATTAATATCTCGTAACAACTGACGAGCTAAACGCAAACCATCATTAATATCAAAACTATGATTCATATGAGGATCATTAATTAACCCTTTCCAGCCAATGGTTGTACGCGGTTTCTCAAAATAAACTCGCATGACAACTTCCAGATCCTCTTTCAGGTCCTCACGCAATTCATTCAGCCGCCCGGCATATTCCATTGCTGCTTTAGGATCATGAATAGAACATGGCCCAATCACAACCAACAGACGATCATCCTCCCCCGTCAGAATTTGATGAATCGTTTTGCGAGCCTTACGTACTGTAAATGCAGCCTTTTCAGTCGCTGGAAATTTTTCAAGTAGTGCCACAGGAGGTAATAATTCTTTTATCTCTTTAATTCTTATATCATCATTCTGATAATTCATAACCCTCTCTCATCTAACATCTTTGTATATTTAATTAAAGCAATCTTGTGATTTTAATCTAACTGTTAGAAGCCAAACTGTAAATATTCTTTGCAGAGAATAAATAAATCAATGCTTAACTCAAAACATAGCAAGATATTGTCAATATGTGGTTAGCTCTATTCTTATGGTTGAAATATCTTTAGAAATGAGAATTATCAAAGTAAATACCTAAAAATATGCCAGAAATCGACAAAACAATTCTCTGGCATAATCAGGAAACTATTTCATATGAGATAATGGCAAAGAATGGTTTTCCTTAGCTGCCTGAATCCATAAACGGGAGCCATTAAATGCAATGCCCAAGAGAATCACATACTGCAACGACATTGCCAGCACACCTTGATGGAAATAGATAACAACGCTTATCACATTGATAACTATCCACACCAGCCAGTTTTCGACATATTTGCGGGTCATCAGAATCATTGCCACAATAGATAGCACTGTCATTGTCGAATCCCAGAATGGGAATGCATCGGGCTGCAATATCGGCATCTGAACATTAAAGCCAAATTTTTGCATAATCGTAACGGCAATCTGAGTCAGATAGCCAAAGACTCGATCAATATTAAAAGTCATAATGGCAATCAATAGCACAGAAATTAGACTAATTATTACCGCCTTATTCAAACTTAACCAACGTATTTTAAGTTCAATCTGCTGCTGATCATTAACCCTACTCCAAGCATACCAACCATAAATATTTGCCGCAAAGAAGAATAATTGCAGCAATAAACTGGCATAAAGTTGAATTTGGAAGAAAATCACCGCAAATAATGTGACATTAATTAGCCCAAACAAATAGTTAATTATCTTCTCCTGACTGGCAAACCAAATACATAACAAGCCAGCAATCGTACCTACCGCTTCAATCCACGATAAATCATACCCTCCTTTTCCCAGAGGTATATTTACTAATATGTTGTTAATACTGAAAAAATCCATCTGTTATATCCTATTATTATCTATATCCGTCATCTTTCAAGTTGCCTCTTTGTTGGCGGCACTCACTCACCCCGGTCACATAGTTATCTATGCTCCCGGGGACTCGCTCCCTTGCCGTCGCGATGCATCTTGAAATCTATAGGGTATACAATAAAATATTACTCTCATTATTCAATTTTCTATTTTAACTGAGTTGCAAAATCAAGCATCCTATTTAAAGGAATAAGTGCCTTTTCCCGTAATTCTTTTTCAACCAATATCTCATGCTGAACCCCTCCCTGTTCCAACCCCTGAACGATGGCTTGTAAACCATTCATTGCCATCCATGGACAATGAGCACAGCTACGGCAACTCGCTCCTTCTCCAGCCGTAGGTGCTGCAAATAACTGCTTCTCAGGACACACTTGCTGCATTTTATAAAAAATGCCTTTATCTGTTGCCACAATCAGTTTCTGATGCGACAAAGATTGCGCTGCTTTGATTAATTGGCTGGTCGAACCAACAGCATCAGCCAGATCAATAACAGCGTGCGGTGACTCAGGATGAACCAATACCGCAGCATCGGGATGCAGACCTTTCATCCTTAGCAAAGCCTGAGTTTTAAATTCATCATGAACAATACAAGCCCCCTGCCAACAAAGAATATCGGCTCCTGTTTGTTTACGGACATAATTCCCCAAGTGGCGATCGGGTGCCCAAATTATCTTCTTTCCCTGATTATCCAGATAATCGATCAGTTCAACAGCAATACTTGAAGTCACAACCCAATCCGCTCGTGCTTTAACGGCTGCTGATGTATTTGCATAAACCACTACGGTACGATCAAGATTGTTATCACAAAACTGGGTGAACTCTTTTTCAGGGCAACCAAGATCTAGAGAACACTCAGCTTCCAACGTTGGCATTAAAACACGCTTTTCAGGGTTGAGAATTTTGGCGGTTTCACCCATAAATCGCACACCGGCAACTAATAAAGTAGAGGCCGGATGATTATTGCCAAAACGTGCCATTTCCAATGAATCTGCAACACACCCTCCTGTCTCTTCAGCTAAAGCTTGGATCTCAGGATCGGTGTAATAATGTGCAACCATAACAGCATCCTGCTGTTTCAGAAGGCGTTTAATTTTTTCACGGCAATGTTTTTTTTCATCCTTACTGAGAAAAGCAGGTTTGGGTGGGAACGGATAAATAGTTGAATTAAAATCAATATACTGGTTCATTGCTCTGGCTCTCTGTTTAGTATATGGTTCTAAAAAGCGAAAATTTTGGTTTTTATCCCGAAAATTTGCCCGCACTTGTTTAACATACTAAACAAAATAACCAATTTATAGTAATTTATTACGAAATATTTTGTCTGTGATAGC
>NZ_JAJAFY010000044.1:0-39638 GCF_025384885.1 Photorhabdus kleinii | reverse complement strand
GTCAGCATGGGGTCCTGCTGTAACATTCGGGTTAAAATGCCTTCTGTTACCACTTCAAGGCGAGTAGTTGCACTCATTTTCGTTTCTGAACGCATCCGGTAACCCACGGTCTGCCCGATATTTTCATTCAATTGAGCGGCAAGGCGATTGGCGACACTGCGAGCAGCAATCCGCCGTGGTTCTAACATTATGATACGCCCAGAGAAATCGGCTTTTTTCAGAATTTCCAATGGCAAAACCGTCGATTTCCCGGCCCCAGCCGGAGCATGAAGCAGGACCTGTTGTGAACTTTTCAACGCACTCAGGACAGGCTCGACGACCTCATATACAGGCAATAAAGACACAAACACTCCATACAAAGAAAGTTAACTTTCAACCGCCGGCATTGTAGCATTGCCTGCTTCAATCTTATGCCATCCGTCATTAGGGCGTTTTTATGAAATTCTATCCACTGTGCCAATACAGGGTACAGACAGAATATAATCATACATAATTGCCATTGATACAGTAATATTGCGGTTTCTGTTTTTAAAAACAAATAGTTAGATTAGATATATAAATAATTTTAATGTCAAATACATTGATAAATTCATTTAATGTGCTAATCTTTTAATTACTTAGATTCTTAATTATTTTTACAAAGTTATGAAAGGAGTTTAAAATTGGGCTCTGAATTTTGCTTTGTCAAATATGGTTTTGATAAAAATTTAAATGAATTAACAAATGAGTTTCAATTTGATGAGTTATCTACCGGAAGAATACTCTTCCGTAATACAACAAATGTATCTAAATTTAAAAGTGAAAGATATACTGCTTTTTTAATTGGTAATATATATAACATATCTACCATCAGATTCATTCTTGGAAAAATAGAAGGAAGAGCTGGTGTGCTTAGCGATGTGGAGGTTTTATTATTAATTAGAGAAAATTTGGCAATTCCATTATTTCTATAGCAGAAGGGGATTATTGCCTTTTTATTGAGGATAAAAAAGGAAATATAGAAGTAACAACAGAGTCTAGAGGATTAAATTTAGTAAATTTAGTACAGACAGATTTTATTTGGATTACTAATAGCTTGAAGATTGTTGGTAAGGTAGAGGGAGATAAAGCTTTTGATTTCAAATCTGAAAGCGAAGTTATTAAGAGCTCACTAAAACCAGATAATTTTTCACCAATAAGAAATGTGTCTAGATTAAAGCCTGGTACAATAAATAAATTAACATTTGATGAACAAAGATATCCTCATTTAGGAGTTGAGTATGTAATACCTCCTGTAGAGGAAAATTCTTTTGATATAAAAGAAAGTGACCTTCTTGAAATAATTGATTCTGATTTGAGAAATTCTATTTCCCGGTTATCTAAAAATAATAAAACTATAGGTGTTCCACTATCAGGAGGATTAGATTCAAGTTTAGTTACTGCTTTAGCATCAAAGTATTTTGATAAAGTAAAAACATGGTCTATAGGAACAGAATTAAGCAATGAATTTGAATTTTCTAAAATTGTTTCTGATTATCTCGGTACAGAACACGAAGTTAAAATTCTTAGTGAAGATGAAGTTATATCAGGTGTAGTAAAAGCTATTTATCATAATGAAATATTTGACGGATTATCTTCTGAGATTCAATCAGGATTATTTAATGTTTATGAATTAGCAAAAGGAAAAGTTAACTAATTGATAACAGGATATGGTTCTGATCTATTATTTGGAGGGATATTAGAACCCGGAAAATCCTATATTGAACCAAATAAAATATTATCTGAGCAAGTTTATAGAACTAAATGGACAGGAGAATTTTCAACTCATGGAGCAGGAAATTATGGGTTGAACGTTTATCACCCATTTTGGACTAATAATCTTATATCTTTATGTCATAATTTGGACCCATACTTTAAAATAAGAGATAATGAAGTTAAAAATATTTTACGAGAATATGCAAGCAGTATAAATATCCTCCCAAAAGAAATAATATGGAGAAAAAAATAGGTATTCATGAAGGATCATCTGTCAATAAGTTTTTTGCAACAATGATAGGAACTGAAGTAAATAACTATCAAGATAAAACAAGGTTTAGTTATTCTATATATAAAGAGTTTTTGACAGGAAAATTGTCAATTGAAGAAGCAAATTCAACCAAGTTGCGTGAAATTATAAAAAGGAGTTAGATATGGTAATAGAAAGAGATTTTAGCTCAATTAGAGTAATTATACTTAACCATGAAAATAAGCATAATCCATTTAGTGAAAGCTTAGAAAATTCAATTAAAAAATCTTTAATTAAAGCTGATCAAGATGACAATGTTAAAGCCATTGTTGTTTATGGTGGAGAGAATCGTTCTTTTTCTTCTGGGGGAGATTTCAATGAAGTTAAAAATCTATCAGGAGAAAATGTGGAACGTTGGATAGATAGAGTGATAGATCTATATTGTGCTGTTTTAAACGTAAACAAACCAACAGTAGCTGCGGTAGATGGTTATGCTGTAGGAATGGGATTTCAATTTGCTCTAATGTTTGACCAAAGAATTATATCAAGCGAAGCTAAATTTATAATGCCTGAATTAAAACACGGTATTGGTTGTTCTGTAGGTGCAGCTATACTTAGTTTTACACATGGACATAATATAATGAGAAAAATTGTATTTGAATGCGAAGAACTTTCATCAGAAATGTGTATTAAATACAACATTGCAAATCAGGTAATAGATAAAGAAATTCTTTTAGAAACAGCTATAGAACGCGCTAATTTACTAGCAAAATATCCGAAAACAGCATACTCGAACACAAAAAAATTTATGAACAAAAAATTCGTTGATATCTTGGAAGATAGCAGAAAAGAATCAAAATTAGTTCATAAAAATTCGTTTGGCTCTAGAGATTCTCAAAAGCACTTTAAAAAAGTACTTGGTGATAAATATTATGAGGATAATTAAATGAATAAAAATTTACAATGGTCACCAATAATGCAGTCAGGTTTTGGTGCTAACATTAGTACAGATGATTTTTTGAAAGCTTCTGCTAAAGAAATTAAAAATCTTCTAATGAGACAAGGCTTTATTGTAGTCAATAAAATAAACCTTAATGCTGATGAATTTCGCGATATATACAGCAAATATGGAACAATAGTTGAGTATGCAGATGAAAAAATAGATGTTGGTTTTGGGTATCGTGATACATTAAAACTTGAAGGCGAAAAAGGAAAAATTGTCACTGGGCGTGGACAACTCCCATTTCATGCTGATGGTGGGTTATTATTATCGCAAGTAGATCAAGTTTTTTTATATGCTGCTGAAATAAAAAACATGAAGTTTCGAGGAGCAACTACCGTTTGTGACCATGTTCTTGCATGCAAAGAAATGCCTAAACATTTATTAAATATTTTAGAAAATGAAATTTTTGAAGTAATAGTTCTAGAATATGGCTACTACGTAGATGTATCTCCTGCTGGATGGTTTCAAGTTCCTGTATTTACTGACCTTGGATGGGTGAGAAAAATGCTAATATATTTTCCATTCGATGAAGGACAACCAGCCAGCTGGGAGCCAAGAATTGTTGGGTTCACAGATGAAGAAACAAAGAGATTTTTTGCTGAGCTTACTGAATTTATGAAAAATCCCCGCTATTATTATAAGCATTATTGGGAAAAAGGTGATTTAATTATAATGGATAACAGAAGAGTTATTCATGAAAGGGAAGAATTTGATGACGATAATATCGTTCGTCGTCTCTACCGTGGGCAAACTGCTGATATTTAAATTCCTCCCCCTTCATAGAAGGGGAGGTAAAAATAAAGTGACATATGAGTTGTTATAACTATAGAAATTACAAATAATGGCTAATAAAAAATCAAACAACAATAAAGTTTTTAAAGACGAAACATCACTGTATTCTAGATATAGTATATCAACCCTTTTTCTTAAGTTTTTTGTAACTTTATTGTTAACAAATAAAATCACAAAAAAAATTTCTTTATGGATGATGAGATTTATTTTAAATAAAAAAAATAAGTTTTTTATTAGGTTTTTAAATGGGGTTTATTTTGGTGGTGAAAGTATAGATGAAGCAAAGGCTAATGTGATTTTTCTATCAAAAAATAATATTCATAGCATATTAGATTATGCAATTGAAGGGAAAAACGACGAAATTTTCTTTAATAATGCGCTAGAGTCAACATTAAAATTAATTGATCTCGCTAGCAAAGAGTCCAATATACCATATGTTGCCATTAAGCCTTCATCACTAGGAGATATTCATCTTTATGAAGAAAAAATGAGAGGTTGGAATTTTTTTGGAGAAAAAATTAATTCTTGGAGTAGGATATTAGAACGTTATGAAAAAATATTTCATTATGCAGAAATTAAATCAGTTAAAGTTATGATTGATGCAGAGCAATCTTGGATTCAGGCAGCAGTAGACAAGATTGTCATAGATAGCATTATTAAACACAATAAAATATTGCCTATTATAACATTAACAATACAATCCTACAAAAAAGAATCCATTGATCTTCTGATGTTACTACATAAAATTGCTATTGATAATAACATTAAAGTTGGTATTAAGATTGTTAGAGGAGCTTATTTAGAAGAAGAGATTAAAAATAAAGAAAAATCAATTGGAACATTTTTTTTAAAAAAAGAAGAGACTGATTTAAATTATAATTATTTAGCTGAATACATATCAAAAAGAATTGAGTATTTTTATCCTTTTTTTGCAACTCATAATGAAAATAGTATATCAATCATATTAAATAAGAATGAATTAAAAAATAAATCATTTTGGATTGGACAATTGTACGGGATTGGAGATCATATTTCATCAAAACTAGCTTACAATGGTATTAGGACGTGTAAATATTTACCATATGGGCCAATTGATAAATCATTGCCATATTTATTAAGAAGGATAAATGAAAATGCAGTGGCTTCAGATACCTTTGTTACAGAAAACAAAAAGATAATGAAAGAGATTATTTTAAGATTAAAAAAATACGGGAGATAAAAATGGATGTCTTTACATTAAAAATTGGAAATGATTCTTTTGATATATCATCGAATGAAACGATTTTGAAATGTGCTTATAAGAATGGAGTTAAATTAAAATATCATTGCGCTTCTGGATATTGTGGCAAATGTAAAGTAAAGCTTATTTCTGGTGAAGTTAATTTAGATCATTCTGGTGGAATATCTAGAGATAAAATATCTTCTGGATATATATTGACTTGCTGCTCATACCCGAAAAGCAACATTGAAATATAGGAAAAAAAATGAAATATATTTATTTGTTTTTATCTATAATAATGTCATCAAAAGCATATTCATTTGATAACATGAAACTCAGCTTTGTTGAAGGCGGTGATTTTTACGTTGGTAGTGTGTTTGGCGCTCAAAATTATGAATCTCATTCTAATGTTACATTAAATTCTTTTTATATCATGAAGAATGAAGTTACTTATTCAGAATATAAAGAGGTATATGAATGGGCTATATTAAATGGTTATGATTTTGATGATGGATGTAATGGGGCATATTATGAAGATTGTCTTCCTCCTGAGCAGGATGAAGGCAGGCATCCTGTGACTAGTATTAAATGGTTAGATACCATTCTTTTTTCAAATGCATTAAGTGAGAAATTAAAACTCACTCCAGTATATTTTCAAAAAGGAAATAAAATTATTAGAAAAAAAGACAAAAACTTAGAGATCTTTATAAATACAAACGCTAATGGCTATCGTTTACCTACCTTAAATGAATGGCATGTTGCAGCAAGGGGCGGAAAACCTGCCTTACGATTAGGAAGATATGGATACTATCACTCTGGAAGCAATGATTCTAAGAAGGTGGCATGGTATCCAGAGTTTAATACAAGTAATTTTGGAACACAGGTTGTAGGTAAATTATCTCCAAACGACTTAGATTTATACGATATGAGTGGAAATGTTTCTGAATGGGTCTATGATAGTTATGAACTTGGTACAGTTAAGTTGTACTATTTTTGTGGTGGAAGTTATCTTTCCCATGCAAACAGCTTATCCAGTTGTGATAACCATAGTTCAGGATATATTATGCCAGATGTTGGATTTAGATTAGTTAGGAGCTATTTAAATGAAAAATAAATTTTACCTTATTTTTATTTTACTTTTCTCGTTTGAGGCATTTTCTCATTGCGGAAATAAGGTAAATCTAAAGGATGGAATCAATCTTATAGATTTGAATGGTGATGGAAAAAAAGATGTAATTTTTTATGCCAAATTTGAAAACAATACATCTCATCCAAGTAACACATTAACTGTTTTTATAAAAAATAAAAATGGGAAATTTAATATAGTTCCACTCCCAAATGATACTGGTTTTACTTGGTTTGATTTTAAATTATCTGCTTCTGAAATAAAAATACAAGATTACGAGCTAAGGGTAAAAAATGGAGTTTATTATATTATTTTTTTTCGCAAAAAAAATAATGATGATGACATATTTGGAGAATACCCAGTAGAATTTATTAAATATGATATAAAATACAACAATGAAGTGCCTGGTATTTCAAATTATTATTGGGATTATACTAAATCCTATCTTACAAAGAAAAAATATAAAAATGTTAGTGATGCCATGACAGAATATAATATGGAGTGTAGTTTATGAAATTTTTTTATTTTTTTTTGTTTTTTTATCTTTTTTTTGTCATTCAGGAGAAAATGAATCTTTTAGAAAAAAAATACAAAAAAAAATTGACGATAAAATATTATTATGCCTAGGTGAAACTGAATGGCCAGTATCAATTAATGAAAATTCTATATGGGTTAATGCGAACATGGAATCTCTTGTTGATGCTGGATTAGTGAAATTGGATTTTAAAAGAGGAAAAAATAAATTATGGAACTTAACCAAGTTAGGAAAAAAAGAATTTAATAAAAATGGTGATTTTTGTTACGGTAGAATGATGTTAAAAAACATTCTAAGTATAACTTACATAAATAAAAAAAGAGGGTTTATAGTTTTTAACTACTATGTGCATTTATTACCTGAATGGGCTAAAAGCAAATCAATAAGATTCGCATATTCTTATCTAGATAATATTATTACAGGCATTGACAATGAAAAATATCAAATTGAATTTGAAAAATCTGACACTGGGGTTATTAAAATAATAAGTGATCCTGTTCAACTTGAAATTCTTTACTAATTTTAAGCGATAATAGGGGTTTCAAAAGCAACGGAATAGTACACTCCATTAAATAACTATTTAATGGCAGATTCGACTAATATACATTACACCTGCTGGATAGTCTTGGTATTCAGCATAAAAACAGTTTTATGAAACATCGTTCAAAAGCAGTTATTTCGGATAAAGATTACTCCAGCCAATCATTACGTAGCCGATTAAAAAATCAGGGAATAAAAGTGATAATTCCGTATATACCCTATGGATTTCAAGATGGATCGCGACGGCAAGGGAGCGAATCCCCGGGAGCATAGATAACGATGTGACCGGGGTGAGTGAGTGCAGCCAACAAAGAGGCAACTTGAAAGATGACGGGTATAAATCAAACGAAAAATCCCGGTCAGATAGACGGGTAAAATTCGACCATAAGACGAAATGTTGTGGAAAGATGTTTTGGTCGACTGAAAGAACATTGTAGCATTGCCTGCTTCAATCTTATGCCATCCGTCATTAAGGCGTTTTTATGAAATTCCATCCTCCGTTACAATCCGCCACACTCATTCGTCGTTATAAACGTTTCCTAGCTGATGTCATCACACCGGAAGGAGAAACACTGACTATCCACTGTGCCAATACGGGCGCAATGACCGGCTGTGCGACACCGGGAGATACGGTTTGGTATTCCACCTCTGATAATCCCAAACGTAAATACCCCAACAGTTGGGAATTGACAGAAACACAGGATGGTCACTGGATTTGTGTTAATACGCTCAGAGCAAATGATCTAGTCGCTGAGGCCATTGCACAAAATGCTATTCCAGAATTTTCTGAATATAAAAAAATCAGCCGGGAAGTGAAATATGGCGAAGAGAACAGCCGGATAGATCTGCTATTACAGGCAGAACAGCAAGTTAATTGCTACATTGAAGTGAAATCAGTGACTCTTCTCCAGGAAAATTGTGGCTATTTCCCTGATGCTGTCACGACTCGCGGGCAAAAACACCTACGGGAATTGCAACACATAGCAGAACAAGGGCAAAGGGCTGTTTTATTTTTTGCAGTCTTGCATTCTAGCATCAGGCAGGTCGCGGCGGCTGCACATATTGATCATAATTATTCATCTCTTTTGGAACAAGCGCAAAATTCTGGGGTCGAAGTTATCTGTTACCAGGCCAACATGACAGGAAAAGGGATGGTTTTAGGCGATAAGTTAACTTTTGTACTAAAATGATTAACTTACCGATTCACCTAATATTTGCAGCCAAGTTGTACAAGGTGTAAAGGCATACAATACATTTGCTTCCACACCATTGTGAAACTAATAGCAGGAACAATTGCCAACCCTTGCTCCATCTGCTATTTATAACGGCCTATTTTTTTCCCCGCTAGGGGTTCGTTTGATAGTGCGTGTGTTAGGAGAAGTATTATGCAAGAAGGGCAAAAACGTAAAACCTCGTCCTTAAGCATTCTCGCCATCGCTGGGGTAGAACCTTACCAAGAGAAGCCAGGTGAAGAATACATGAACGATGCCCAGTTGGCGCATTTCAAGCTAATTCTTGAAGCATGGCGCAATCAACTCAGGGATGAAGTAGATCGTACTGTATCTCATATGCAGGATGAGGCAGCGAACTTCCCTGATCCAGTTGACCGTGCGGCGCAGGAAGAAGAATTCAGTCTTGAATTACGTAACCGCGATCGTGAGCGTAAATTGATTAAGAAGATCGAGAAAACCCTGAAAAAAGTCGAAGATGACGATTTCGGTTTTTGTGAATCTTGCGGCATTGAGATCGGCATCCGTCGTTTGGAAGCCCGTCCAACCGCAGATTTGTGTATTGATTGTAAGACGCTGGCCGAAATCCGTGAAAAACAGATGGCTGGCTAATTAATGGTGTTCCGAATACGGCGTCTTTATGACGCCGTATAAACAACCCCACTGATCTCCATATGATAAAATCTGAACGTCCCCAAGCTTATATTGGGCGTTTCGCCCCATCACCTTCTGGTGACCTGCATTTTGGTTCATTAATCACTGCCATTGGCAGCTATTTGCAAGCCCGTGCTTGTCAGGGAAAGTGGCTGATACGTATTGATGATATTGATCCGCCCAGAGAAGTTCCCGGTGCTGCCAGCCGGATTCTTCACGCACTTGAACATTACGGTTTACATTGGGATGGTGAAATTCTCTATCAGTCTCAACGCCATGAGGCTTATCGCCATGTCCTTAATCAATTGCAACAACAAGGTTTAAGTTATTACTGTACCTGTACCCGTCAACGCATTCATCAGATTAATGGTTTTTATGATAGAAACTGTCGTGAATTAAATTTGCCCATTGATCATGCAGCAATTCGATTCAAACAGCGTCATCCGGTTTACGGTTTTGAAGATAAATTACAAGGATATCTGAACGCCGATCCGGTCATGGCTGAAGAAGATTTTATTATTCACCGTCGTGACGGTTTATTTGCCTATAATTTAGTGGTTGTTATTGATGATGATTACCAAGGGGTGACTGAGGTGGTAAGAGGGGCAGATTTGATTGAACCAACTGTCCGCCAGATTGCGCTTTATCAGCAATTAAATCTCAAAATACCTGACTATATTCATTTACCACTCGCTCTGAATAAGGACGGCAATAAACTTTCCAAACAGAATCATGCTCAGCCGATCCCATTGGATGATCCCCGGCCATTACTGATTGAAGTATTATCTTTCCTTAATCAATCTGTTATAGAAAACTGGCAAGATCTTTCTCGTGATCAATTGTTACAAAAAGCAACAGCACGTTGGGATCTGGACCGAATTCCACGACAAGGTAAAATGCACATAGATAACATGAATAAAGTTACGGTTAGTCATAACAACCATTCTCAAAAAATACACAGTAGGCTATGATTAGCCGCTGTTTTTTATTTGTTTTATATGATTAGTTACTTATCGAGGTGTACCATTTTTAACCGAGTAGCAAATTTCTGCCGTAACTTATTGATCCGCGAAGGGAAAAATAACCGCGAACTACAGGCAGCCAGTGAAAGGCCAGTCACCGGATCTGACCGTTCTGCTCAGGAAGAGTACATAACTCTTCACTCTAATCGCCAAAACCCTTATCAACTCTTATCCAATGTGGAGACACCAAGGAAGGTTGAACAGGAGAATCCTCATTCGAATTTATCGATAACGATAATTCCACGGGAACAACATTGTATTTCCCGCAGAGATATCAGTGAAAATGCACTGAAGGTCCTTTACCGTTTGAATAAATCCGGTTTTGAAGCCTATTTGGTTGGCGGTGGTGTCCGTGACTTATTACTCGGTACAAAACCGAAAGATTTTGATATTGCCACCAATGCCACACCAGAACAGGTGCGTAAATTATTTCGCAACTGCCGTCTGGTTGGACGCCGCTTTCGCTTAGCTCATATTATGTTTGGTCAGGAAGTGATTGAAGTCGCAACATTCCGTGGTCCACATGAACAAACGGGTTCTGATGATAAAAATCAATCACAACAAGCACAAAGCGGCATGCTACTGCGGGATAACATCTTCGGCTCAATTGAAGAAGATGCTATGCGCCGCGATTTCACCATAAACAGCCTCTATTACGGTATCAATGATTTCTCTCTGCGTGATTATGCCGGTGGCCTTCATGATCTGGAAACCGGTGTTATCCGCTTGATTGGCGATCCTGAAACCCGCTATCGGGAAGATCCAGTAAGAATGCTGCGTGCGATCCGTTTCGCTAGCAAACTGAATATGACCATCAGCGAAGGTACCGCCGAACCTATTTCTCGTTTGGCTTTTCTGCTGAGTAATATTCCACCTGCCCGTCTGTTTGAAGAATCTTTAAAACTTTTACAAACCGGTCAAGGTTACAGCACTTATAAACTTCTGCGCGAATACCGCCTATTTCAACCACTTTTCCCATTGGTTCAACGCTATTTCACCGAAAATAACGATTCGCCAATGGAACGTATACTCAATCAGGTTTTGAAGAATACCGATTACCGGTTACAAAATGATAAACGGGTTAACCCGGCGTTTTTGTTCGCCGCAATGCTCTGGTATCCACTGGTTGAACATGCGGAAAAGCTGTCTCAAGAAGGTGGCCTGGCTTACTACGATGCTTTTGCATTGGCGATGAATGACATTCTGGATGAGCAATGCCACTCCATTGCCATTCCTAAGCGCCTGACAACCATCATGCGTGATATCTGGCAATTACAGTTACGTCTGCCACGCCGTCATGGTAAGCGGGCAAATAAACTGATGGAACACCCTAAATTCCGTGCTGCCTATGATTTGCTGGAACTGAGAGCCAATGTTGAAAATCGCAATGAGCTAAAAGATCTTGTCGATTGGTGGGGAGAATTTCAGCAAGTCAATGCATCACAGCAACGGAGTATGATTTCTGAACTGGGCAGTGAGATTGTTCGTCGTCGTACACGGCCTCGCCGTCACTATAAACCAAGACTGAGCAGGAACAGCTAATAAATTATGGCTCGTGTTTATATCGCTGTTGGTAGCAATCTGGCAGAACCTATGCAGCAAGTAAAAAATGCACTTGCTGCATTAAAAGATTTACCGGAAACAGAATGTATTGCCTGCTCCTCACTGTATCGTACTAAACCGATGGGGCCGCAGAATCAACCTGATTTTCTGAATGCGGCAGTCGCACTGGAAACCACGCTAACACCGGAAGAATTACTCAATCACACTCAGGCGATTGAACTGGCCCAGGGACGGGTAAGAAAAGATGAACGCTGGGGGCCAAGAACACTCGATCTGGATATCATGCTATTTGGTGATCAGGTGATTACTACCGAACGATTGACAGTGCCTCACTACGGACTAAAACAACGCGAATTTATGCTCTACCCGTTAGCTGAAATTGCCCCTGATCTTATATTTCCTGATGGGGAAGCTTTATCTGAAAGACTGAAACACATCCCAGAAAACGGCCTGACACTCTGGCTGCAACCGCAGCTCTGATTCTAATCATTACATATAGGGATCTCAGTTCAATCTGTGGCCGATTTCTGTACATAACAAGAAAAATTGCAGGAGAAGGAAGATAAATAATGAAACCAATAACCATGACTGATCTGAATCAGCTCAAAAAAGAAAAACGTAAATTTGCAACTATTACCGCTTATGACGCCAGCTTTGCCCACCTGTTTGCCGAGCAAGGTATCGATGTCATGCTGGTTGGTGACTCACTGGGTATGACTGTGCAAGGGGCTGATACCACCATTCCAGTGACAGTTGAAGATATTGTCTATCATACTCGTTGCGTCCGTGCCGGAGCACCTTATACTTTTATCATTGCCGATATGCCCTTCATGAGTTATGCCACACCAGAGCAAAGTTGTGAAAACGCAGCCAAGCTTATGCGTGCTGGCGCTAACATGGTGAAACTTGAAGGCGGTAGCTGGTTATACGATACCATTAGCATGCTTACCGAGCGTTCTGTACCCGTTTGCGCTCATTTAGGGCTAACTCCTCAATCAGTCCATATTCTTGGCGGTTATAAAGTTCAAGGTCGTGATGAAGTATCAGCGAATCAATTGATAAAAGATGCCATTACCTTAGAAAAGGCAGGCATACAACTGCTAGTACTAGAATGCGTACCCGTTGATTTAGCTAAACGTATCACCGATGAATTACAGATCCCGGTAATTGGTATTGGCGCCGGTAATGTGACTGATGGGCAAGTTTTAGTGATGCATGACGCACTAGGCATTACCGTAAGCCCCCCTAAATTTGTGAAAAACTTCCTTGAAGAAGCAGGAAATATACGTGATGCCATCCGCTTATATAAAGAACAAGTGGAAAGCGGCGCCTACCCAGGTAAAGAACACTCATTTTATTAATAAATTACCCTTGTTAGCCCGAAGGCTATAAACACATTAAGGAGTATTAAGCAATGCTGATTGTCGAAACTGTACCGATTCTACGCCGTGAAATCCGCCGCTGGCGTCAGGAAGGAAAACGCATTGCACTGGTGCCAACAATGGGTAACTTGCACGACGGCCATATGACGTTAGTCGATACAGCCAAAGGGCAAGCAGATATTGTGATCGTCTCTATTTTCGTCAACCCGATGCAGTTTAATCGTCAGGATGATCTGGCAAGATATCCCCGCACTTTACAGGAAGATTGCGAAAAACTTCATCAACACGGTGTCGATCTGGTATTTGCTCCTGCTGATAAGGAAATATACCCTGATGGTATGGAACATCAGACTTATATTGAAGTTCCTGGGCTTTCTACCATGCTGGAAGGGGCCAGTCGTCCCGGTCATTTCCGTGGTGTTTCAACCGTGGTGAGCAAACTATTCAATCTAGTGCAACCAGATTTAACCTACTTTGGCGAAAAAGATTTTCAACAACTACAACTTATTCGCAAAATGATCGCCGACCTGGCTTATGATATTACGCTGGTTTCAGTACCTACTGTGCGCGACAAAAATGGCCTGGCTCTCAGTTCGCGTAATAACAATTTAACAGCCGATGAACGTCGAATCGCCCCAGAATTCAGCAAGATCATGCGATCTATCGCTGAAAAAATGGCACAGGGTGAATGCCACACAGAACAATTGCTCATTCAAGCTTCCGCACAACTACACGAAACGGGTTTTGTACCTGATGAGTTGTTTATCCGTGACGCCGAAACATTGGCGCCGTTAAATACCGAAAGCAAAAAAGCCGTTATTCTAATGGCTGCCTGGTTAGGGCAAACCCGTTTGATCGATAATCAGCAAGTAGATTTAACGCAATAATCGCCGTTGTATCAGGCGTTATTGATGCAAAAAGGTTCTAAGTTGTCATCGAATCAGGAGAAAAACCATGTTGCGTACGATGCTACAGGGGAAATTGCACCGGGTGAAAGTCACTCAGGCAGATTTGCATTATGAAGGTTCCTGTGCAATTGATCAGAATTTCATGGATGTAGCCGGTATTCTGGAATATGAAGCTATTGATATCTATAACGTGGATAACGGCGAGCGTTTTTCCACTTATGCTATCGCCGCTGAACGTGGTTCTAGAATAATTTCAGTTAACGGGGCAGCAGCACGCCGTGCTGCGGTAGGTGATAAGCTAATTATTTGCTCATATGTACAAATCCCTAACGAAGATGCCCGTCATCATAAGCCTAATATCGCTTACTTCGACGGTGATAATATTATGAGCCGTATAGCTAAAGCCGTGCCAGTTCAGGTAGCTTAAATATTAATTTAAGCGCTCAATAATGGGTAGGTTGTGAAGACATTGCAAGTAAACTTCCCCTACCCATTCATCACCATTTAATAACAAAATAATCTACAATTAAGTTCTCAATCCCCGCCCTGTTTCAATTAAATACCAAGCAACAAGATAAAAAACCACAATAAATGCAGTCAAAACACTCAACGTAATTATCAAAGAAACATCAGTAATCCCCAAGAAACCATAACGGAAACCACTAATCATATAAACGATCGGGTTCAACTTGGAAACCGCTTGCCAAAATGGGGGTAATAATGTCAATGAATAAAATACCCCACCAAGATAAGTCAGTGGCGTTAATACGAAGGTCGGAATAATGCTGATATCATCAAATGTTTTAGCAAAAATCGAATTCAGCAAACCACCTAGTGAGAACAAAATGGAGGTCATCAACAACGTGACAACAATCATCCACCACGCATGAATATGAAGCGGCACAAAAAATAGAGAAACCAATGTCACCAGAATACCGACGCTGACACCACGGGCAACACCACCACCAACAAACCCCACAATCACTATGTGTGTCGGAACCGGCGCCACCAATAATTCCTCAATACTGCGCTGAAATTTCGCACCAAAGAAGGAGGAAGAAACATTGGCATAAGAGTTAGTAATCACTGCCATCATAATAAGGCCAGGGACAATAAACTGCATATAATCGACACCGCCCATTTCTCCAATACGTGAACCAATCAAGCTACCGAAGATAATAAAATAGAGCGACATGGTAATAACCGGCGGTAATAAAGTCTGTACCCAGATACGACCAAAACGGGTAATTTCTTTAATCCAGATAGTTTTTAGCGCCACCCAGTACAACTGAATCATTTACTATCTCCTTATTTGTTGCTCACCAAGCTGACAAATAACTCTTCCAGACGGTTCGCTTTATTACGCATACTCAAAATATGAATACCCTGAGCACTTAATTGGGTAAATACGCTATTTATTCCCTGACCACGTTGAACATCCACTTCCAAAGTAGAGGCATCCAGCAGTCGATAATCATATCCTACTAGTTCAAGAATTGGGTTTTGTGTTGCCAGATCGAAGAAGAATGTTTCAGATTCCACCCGACTGAGTAAATTTTTCATACTGGTGTTTTCCACCAATTCACCATGCTGAATAATACCAATATTACGGCACAGCATTTCTGCTTCTTCCAGATAGTGAGTCGTTAGAATAATTGTCGTTCCCTGAGCATTCAGCTCTTGCAAAAAATTCCACATAGAGCGACGAAGTTCAATATCAACACCGGCAGTCGGTTCATCAAGGATCAATAATTTAGGCTGATGCATCAACGCACGTACAATCATCAGACGTCGTTTCATCCCACCAGACAAACGAATCGCCCGTTGATTGCGTTTTTCCCACAGATCTAACTGCGACAGATAAGTTTTCGCTCTGGCTTGAGCCACTTTTCGCGGTACACCATAGTAACCGGCCTGATTGAGAACAATCTGCAACACCGTCTCAAACGGATTAAAGTTAAATTCTTGCGGAACAAGACCTAATTGACGTTTAGCATTCACAATATCAGTATCAATATCATAGCCAAACACTTTAACCTTACCGCTGCTTTTGTTTACCAGAGAGCTAATAATGCCGATTGTGGTGGATTTCCCTGCACCATTCGGGCCTAATAATGCGTAGAAGTCTCCAACTTCCACATTCAGGTCTATCCCACGCAGCGCCTTAACGCCATCAGTGTAAGTCTTAGTAAGCTGCGTTAACTCCAATGCATAAGTCATAAATTACAAAACACCTTTATTATCTGGTCGCCTTTGCGTGTAATGTGGAAACATAATGCCCCTTTTCTGCCTGACTTGCTTTGCAAAAGCAGCAGAAAGATTAAAAACAAACAGCAATAAAATATTAAAATTTCAATTGATGTTGTATATGATTCTATCTTAAAGAAACACTACCAGGCTATGAATCATGATGAAAAAAATAGAAGAGCTGCTTGCCAATAACAAGCAGTGGTCAGAATCGGTTAACGAAGAAAATCCAATTTTTTTCAAAGAATTAGCAAAATCACAAAAACCTCATTTCTTATGGATTGGTTGTTCAGACAGCCGGGTACCAGCAGAAAAACTAATTGATGCCGCCCCCGGTGACTTATTTGTTCACAGAAACGTTGCAAACCTGGTTATTCATACTGACTTAAATTGTCTTTCAGTTATTCAATATGCGGTAGACGTACTGGAAGTTGAACATATCATTATCTGCGGACACTACGGTTGCGGTGGTATCGAAGCTGCAATTGATGGCACCGAACTGGGGTTGATTAACAACTGGCTGCTACATATTCGTGATCTTTGGTATAAACACAGTTCTATGCTAGGTGAATTACCCCCTAATGAGCGTCTGAACCGTCTGTGCGAAATTAACGTTGTTGAGCAAGTATATAACCTTGGTCACTCAACCATTATGCAAGCAGCATGGAAACGAGGCCAAAAAGTAATGATCCACGGTTGGGTTTACGGTATTCATAATGGTCAATTGCAGGATCTGGAAGTCACAGCTGACAGTCGTGAAAAACTGGAACTTGCCTATCGCCAGACAATATCCAAACTGACGCATAAGAAGTGATTTTTTAGATCATTCATAAAATACGCTGTAGAAAAGGTTATATTTAACCTCTTCTATAGTGTAATTAAGCAAATATTTATACAGATTTTTATTTTATTAAATCGCTGCCTATTTGAATCTTAAGTATTTATTTTGATTTCTTTATTTTACGAATGTACTAAATATGGTAATAAAAAGAAAACAACGTAATTCATGATAAATATATTCATCATCACTACAGAAAAAAGGAAAGATAAATATATTATTATCCACTAGGTAAAAAATTCGGTTATCAGTTCTACCACCTTCATTCCATTTGACTGTTTCCTACCTTGTCGAAGTTGTTACAAAAGGCTAGCGTTTCTTACTACAATAAGGAATGTTTCAAATTTTCCTTGAATGGACAAAATAGTTCATGAAAAAGAACATTTTTATGGGCTATTGAATCACATTATCTGTAATAACAATGTTGACACTTAGGTAAAACCACGCTACAGTGTCAACAATGTGATAACCGTTACTTACGAGGAAAGTGCTATGCTCACTCATGTCAGAAAAATTGGAAACTCTGTTGGTACTATTATTCCAGCTCAGCTATTGAAATCTCTCCACCTGAAAGAGGGTGACCAATTATCAATTGTCGAAGAACAAGGAAAAATTGTAATCTCTGCGGTAAACCATCGTCCTAAGTATAAATTGGCCGATCTACTTGCTCTATGTGACTCAGAAGCACCAATGCCTGAAATATTAAAAGAATGGGATGCTAGTAAACCTGTAGGGAATGAAGTGTAATGGCAATATTTCAACGAGGGGATATTATTGAAGCTTGCTTAAACCCAGTCGCGGGTCAAGAACTGCAAGGTGACAAAAGACCATGCTTAGTAATAAGTCCATACAATTTTAACAAATTAGGTTTAACAATTATTGCTCCTATAACACAAGGAGGAAATTATGCCAGGTTCGCAGGTTTTGCCGTGACATTAATGGGCACCGGTACACAGACTCAAGGAGTGTTATTAGCGAATGGCATTCGTTCCGTCGATCTAAATGCAAGACAGGCAAGAAAAATTGAAGAGGCACCGACGTCTGTAGTTAATGAAATTTTAGCCATAGTGTCCAGCATATTGGAATAAATTCTACTGTTAATCAGGGATATCTGCCGATATGGTTCTATGACCGGAAGCCGTATTAGGCACCAGTGCCGAAATGTAAATAGGAACGCAGCCCCCTACACACCATGCCTGAATCACAAAGCCAAAAACGGCAACCCAAAAGTTGCCGTTTTCAAATGAGATAAAAACTACTCTTCTAACAAAACCACATGACCGATATAAGGAAGATGACGGTAAAGTTGCGCATAATCGATACCATAACCCACCACAAATTTATCCTCAATTGAGTAACCAATCCACTCAACCGGAACATCAACTTCACGGCGGGAAGGTTTATCCAGCAAGGTACAGATTGCCAGTGATTTTGGCTCACGCAGCGCTAAAATTTCACGCACTTTATTCAAGGTATTACCTGAATCAATAATATCTTCCACAATCAGTACATGCTTACCGCGAATATCCTCGTCCAGATCTTTTAGAATTTTCACATCACGCGTGGAATTCATACCGCTACCGTAACTGGAAGCCGTCATAAAGTCGACTTGATGAGGGATCTGAATTTCACGGCATAAATCAGCCATAAAAATAAATGAACCTCTCAGCAATCCGACCAACACCAGCTCACTACCGCCGTCACGATAGTGTTCAGTAATCTGTTTTCCCAGTTCAGCAATACGTTGTTTAACCTCCTGTTCGGAGATCATAACTTCTACAGTGTGTTTCATTATAAAGTTAACCAATTGTTTTTAATGAATAAATATATGAAAATCAATAAAAAATCATAACCAGTTGATATGCCAATTAATACGCTGTTCTTCTAGCAATATTGTTGAACAGTTCCTTTTCCCTAGGATATCTAAAGGCGAGTATGGCATAAGATAAGGATGTTTATATACCCGTTATCTTTCAAGTTGCCTCTTTGTTGGCGGCACTCACTCACCCCGGTCACATCGTTATCTATGCTCCCGGGGATTCGCTCCCTTGCCGTCGCGATGCATCTTGAAATCCATTGGGTATATTTAGAAGAGAAACCAACAGATATTTTAACTTTGGCAAAGTCGTAAAAGGGCAGTGAAGATAAAGAACATCTCCTATAGCCAAACTCTGTTTGGCTGAAAAATCTGCCCTAAAAGATGCGGGAAATCTGTCACCAAGATTAGTCATCGTTACTCAAGTAAAAGTCAAATAAGCAACTAACTTATCACCATCTTTACAACTGGCAGCGATCACTTCCAATGGAATCTCTCCATTCTGGTTAGCCGCCATCCAAACACTATCGTGGCTGATATCACGTATTTCTTTAAAAGAGAGATTCCCATATTTTTCAATTGATTCATTTATGCAATCAATATCAGAATCACTAAACACATATTCATCGAAATCACGCAAAGCACGTATTTGGAATAAAGCGCCCGTCTCCCGTGGATACTTTTATAATATCATAGGCATTCTCTGCAACAGGGCCATCTTTCATTGCAAGATAGTTATCACCCGCAATTAACCGGCCATAACGTTCTAAATGCAGCCGGTCAGCAAAATACAGAATTTTGCCCACATGATAAATGTCAGAAATTGGTGCTGTAGAGGCAACGTACAGAATAGACTCTATAGCTTTTTCTGAGTCAAATCTTGCACTAAGCATCTCAATTACCTTCATTTAAACAGGATAAATAATACACAAAACCTATGCCTATTCTAATACCTACCATAATCCCTGTACAACGCTTTGTTATGCTCCATTGCGGTCAGCAAAATTATTTACTAACAGTAAAACCCACCATCATGCCGGTATCTTCATGTTCCAGTAGATGACAGTGCGCCATAAATGGATGTTTCACTCCCGCCGTATGATTGAACTGAACCAGCACTTCACTCTCCTTACCTTCCACATGCACAATGTCTTTCCAACCACTGCGGTGAGCAGCAGGCTTACGGCCATTTTCACTCAAAATACGAAAACGGGTGCCGTGGATATGGAACGGATGCAGCATCATGTCGCCGACCCCCGAAATCACCCAACGCTCATACTGCCCCTGTTTCACATCAAAAGCGGGTTCCATCATGGAGAAAGCCCGCCCATTAATGGTATTGGCATGATGGAAATTTAACTCGCCACCATGATGCATATCTCCGTGGTTCATATTCCCATGATCCATTTCCATACCCGCCATAGCCCGATCACCGTAGCGCTGAGACAACATCATCATTCCCTGCATATCCAGACGACTATCCATCGCCAGATGTAAACGACGCCGATTCAAACCACTAAAAGAAGGCAATGCAGGAAGCTTGACAAGCTGTTCCGACAGTATTACGCGGCTAGAAAAAAGCTGAGGTTGAATACGTAAAACCGGCAGCGGCTGATCAAATGGCGGTAATGTCATTCCTATCTGAACTACAGGTAACGTCACCAGATCGAAAGATTTTCCATCCGAAGCATCTATCACTACCTCAAAACGCTCTCCCGACAAAATCGGTAACTCATTAACCGCAACCGGTTCCGCTAACAAACCACCATCACTGGCAATAACATACAATTGACGGCCATCACTGGTCGCAATATTGAGACTACGAGCATTACAGCCATTTAGCAAACGCAGACGTAACCAGCCACGCGGTGCAGTATGTTGGGGCAAAACAACACCATTGGTCAACATCATATCGCCAAACCAACCAACAGCAGCACTCATCACATCCAGTTGATAATCAATCTGTCCCTCGTTATTCAAGCGCTTATCCTGCAACATCACCGGAATATCATCCACGCCCCATCGATTTGGCAAACCCGTATTAATACTGTTCTCATCTTCAATCAGTACTAATCCGCCAAGCCCCATTGCAACCTGATAACCCGTCTTGCCATGCGTATGTGGGTGGAACCAACAAGTTGCTTCCGGTTGTTCAGGCGTAAAATTGACCGTCCGACGCCCACCTGGCGCAATCATCGCATGCGGCCCACCATCGGCTTCCCCAGTGATCTCCAAACCATGCCAATGAACTGTGGTCTCTTCTGGTAGATGATTACGAATATCAATAGTAACAGGTTTACCAGAAATCAATTTCAGTGCCGGCCCCAGTAAATCACCGTTGTAACCCCAGGTCTTAGTCACCATTCCTGCTTTAAAACTGGATTTTCCCGCTTTGATTTCAATAGCAATTTTTCCTGCCGCATCTGGCTCTAGTTGTAGAGGAATGGGTAATGGCGGATAAGATTCAGCAAAGGAGAAACGACTCCATACGGGCAACATACTGGATAGCCCCATAATGGCGCTTAATCTGATAAAATCACGTCGTTGCATATTCACTTCCTAGTTAAATCAATCAAAAAATAGACAACAAAAAACATCTCATAAAGGA
This sequence comes from Photorhabdus kleinii, assembly GCF_025384885.1. Lineage (NCBI taxonomy): Bacteria > Pseudomonadati > Pseudomonadota > Gammaproteobacteria > Enterobacterales > Morganellaceae > Photorhabdus > Photorhabdus kleinii. Next base: position 18,172 of record NZ_JAJAFY010000044.1, on the reverse strand, counting down.
AACCTAAGGGCTACCCTTACAGGAAGGTCAAGCGAAGGGAATGTGATTTAAGTCGATCTTTACAGTAATTTTAAAAAATAAATTTTACCTAACAAATATATTAATATGTTAACGTACTATGACATGGATTGATTATAATAATACAAATGCGAAAATTAGCTCTCTTGACTTACATACTGGTTCTTTTCGGTTTTTCTCACCCCGCAAAAGCGCTGACAGAAAATGAAGCTGAAGATCTGGCCGATCTGACAGCGGTGTTTATCTACCTGAAATATGACTGTGGTTACAGCCAAATTCCTGACCGGGAAATTAAACGAGCTATTATTTATTTTGCTCAACGCAATAAGTGGGATTTAACTAATTACAACAGCCGATTGATGGACAAGCTCAATGAAGAAAGCTACCAAGATCTAAAAGGAATTTATCTGTCTAATGCGATAAAGTGCCATGCTCTCGCCAGAGATTCTCTGAGTTTATTCGCCTACGTTAAATAGTCCTTTTCCTCATACCCCTAAAGGGGTAAATTTCACCGTGCAACTGTGAGAATTGTTGGTTATTATGTGCTCCCAACTTTCATGACTGTCACAGTGGAGGAAAAGCCGGGATATGTCACAAAAAGAAATTTGGTACGAAACCCTGCACGCCAACTTTGGTCAGTATTTCTCCGTCGATAAAGTACTTTATCACGATAAAACTGAGCATCAAGATTTGATTATCTTTGAAAACGCAGCATTAGGCCGCATTATGGCGCTGGATGGCACAGTACAAACGACTGAACGTGATGAATTTATCTACCACGAAATGATGGCTCATGTTCCTTTGTTCGCCCACGGGAACACCAAACGAGTACTGATTATCGGCGGCGGTGATGGCGGTATGCTACGTGAAGTCTGCCGTCATCAATATCTTAAAAGCATCACTATGGTTGAAATCGATGCTGGCGTAGTGGAATTCTGCCGTCAGTATCTGCCTAATCATAATGCCGGTGCTTATGATGATCCACGCTTTAATCTGATCATTGACGATGGCGTTAATTTCGTTAATACCACCGATCAGAAATTCGATGTCATTATCTCTGACTGCACTGATCCGATCGGGCCGGGCGAAGGATTATTCACATCTGAATTCTATCAAGGTTGCCAACGCTGCCTGAATGAAGATGGCATCTTTGTTGCTCAGAATGGTGTCTGTTTCCTGCAACAGGACGAAGCCATCACCAGCCATAAAAAATTGAGCAACTATTTTGCTGACAGCGGTTTCTATCAGGCAGCTATTCCAACCTATTATGGCGGAATTATGACCTTTGCCTGGGCGAGTCAGAACCCGGCACTGCGCTATGTGGATCTAACAACATTGCAACAGCGCTTTGACAACGCAGGTTTTACCTGCCGTTACTACAATCCAGCCGTTCATGTCGGTAGCTTTGCTCTACCACAATATCTGCTGGATGCACTATCCGAGAACCCATAATCACCCATTAGCCAGGAGGTGAAATAAATTGCACAAGCTGAAATTGCACGGCTTTAATAACCTGACAAAAAGCCTGAGTTTTTGTATTTACGATATCTGTTATGCAAAAAGTCAAGCTGATCGGGATAGTTATATCGCTTATATTGACGAACAATATAACGCTAACCGTTTAACGGAAATTCTTAGCGAAACATGTTCGATCATTGGTGCAAATATTTTGAATATCGCCCGTCAGGACTATGAGCCACAAGGGGCAAGCGTTACCATACTCGTCAGCGAAGAGCCGATGGACCCAAAGGATGTAGACAATACTGAAAATCCAGGTCCGTTACCCGATTCCGCCGTTGCTCATTTGGATAAGAGCCATATCTGCGTTCACACTTATCCAGAAAGCCATCCGGGCGGCGGCATATGCACTTTCAGAGCTGATATTGAAGTATCAACCTGCGGTGTTATTTCACCTCTCAAAGCGCTGAACTATCTGATCCACAAATTAGAATCAGATATTGTCACAATGGATTACCGCGTCCGAGGTTTCACCAGAGATGTGAATGGCATGAAACACTATATCGATCATGAAATCAGTTCTATTCAGAATTATATGACTGAAGAAGTGCAATCGCAGTATTACATGATGGATGTTAATATTTATCAGGAAAATCTATTTCATACAAAAATGATGCTAAAAAGATTTGACCTGAATGATTACCTATTTAATGCCACACCAGAACAACTTAGTGAAACTGAAAAGCAGGAAATTACCCATCTTTTGAAAAAAGAGATACAAGAAATTTATTATGGACGTAATTTACCCGCTGTTTAACTTTCACTAACTTATTATTTAACCTGAGGTTTGCTTAAGAAGGGGACTAAGTGCCTGAGGCACAATCAAAGTTTTTGCTAGATAAAACAAAATCGTGGAGATCCTCAGACATATCTAATTTAGAAGAACTTTACTGCTGCGTCGATGACTTTTGCCAAAAATTTATTCCTCTCTGGCATCAACAGTTAATTGAAAATGGTTAGCTCAAACGTCGCCGCGAAGCTTCCCTTTCTCTCAGTGAAGTGATGACGCTCCTCATTTTATTCCACATGAGCCGTTATCGTGATTTTAAAACGTTTTATATTCAGCATATTAAACACTATCTTAAGGCCGATTTTCCCCGGTTGGTCAGCTACACCCGGATGTTAACCTTAAAGCAAAGGGCGCTCATTCCTCTCTGTGCTTTTCTTTCGTCACGCAAGGCTGAAACCCAGGGGATCGCTTTTATTGATTCAACCAAAATTGCCGTTTGTCACAACCTCCGTATTCCCCGTCATCGCGTATTCCAACCTAAAAAACCGAGCTTGAATTTACGGGATTGTGATATCGCTATTTTTAAACGAAACTGAGGTTAGTCATGTCACTTTGGTATTCTTAAAAGAAAAAACCCACTGTTAGCGGGCTTTTCATGGTTTTGATAGAGGGATTATCTTACGAGTGTTTCGATAGCTCACGCCGAGCCAATTCAGCCAAGAATCCGCTGCGGCTATGATACTCACGATGTGAGTTCACGTATTCATCAATTCTACCCAACAAAAGTTGGGGCATAGTAATGTTTAGCTTGATGGCTTTTCCATCGTATTTAGTTAAATCCATGTCAACATAAGCCCAACTGCCGCCGGTGCAATCTTCATTGCTTAGATGGTCAGCAACAGTTCTGGCTTGTACTGGAGCCTCACCCTTTTCGCTCATGTATTCAAAATAAGTATCTAATGCGTTTTGAGCATCGCCAATAGCGTCATCAATGGTATCGCCAGCAAAGTAACATCCGATCACGTCTGGCACAAAACCGGAAAACGATCCGTCGTCAGCCTGATGTAAATAAATAGGATATCTCATGCTTACACCTTCTCTTTGATTAAAGAGCGGCCTTTCAACCGCTTAATTAAGTTATTTCAGTCCTGCTTGTTTAAGTATTTTATTGAGCGTCCCGACCGCCAAATCTTTGCGCGGATGCGGAATTACTATCGGGCTGGGTTCCCCTGATTTCTCGAAAACATGATGCGAACCATTGGCTCGCACAAAATTCCAGCCAACCGCTTTGATTTGCTTTATTAGTTCATCGCTAGACATCATCCCTCTCTTTAATCAAAACCAAGAGAATGATAGCACCTCTCATACCCACCATCAACACCAATACCCATGATGGGTATAAGAAATATTGTTCGGGTAGCCGACTATAACCCATTATTCCAATTTACATGACTAATGCAGTGCTCATTATAATTTCAGCGCCGTAAATAGTTTTAAGATAATCCAGAGCCGCTTGCTGATCGACCCCCGGAAAAACACACACGGCATCTGATGGAACCTTGATTCTATAACCGCGTATAAATGCGCCATAAGCGGTATGTCTGACACAACAATGAGTATGTTGGCCGGTTAACACAACTTCCGTCACACCATATGCTTTCAAAACCTCTTCCAGATTGGTTCCATCGAAAGCCCCATAAAATCGCTTGGGCAAAACAATTCACGTTCTGCTCCAATAGGAGCCAGTGCCTCAATGACATTAGCGCCTGATGTTCCGGCCATTGCATGTTTACCCCAAATACTTATTTCCCGATCATCAGCTCGATGAGCATCATTAGCATAAACCACCGGCCAATCAGGTTGACGCCGGGCATGATCAATCAACCGCTTGATTACCGGCACGATCTTCATCGCATCCGCCTCATTAGCAAGTGCCCCTGTGACAAAATCGTTTAACATGTCAATTACGATCAATGCTTTCATTAACTTTGCCCTTTAAATGAATTCTTAAAAAAACAATTGCTGTGACTTGTTTCCACCACTCAGTTACAGACAATTCTGACAAGACCATTAGCCCATAACAACAAAAGGATATACCTTTACCAACATTGAAAAGTATCAAGAAACAGGCAGGGCTTTGAGCCCACTTCTCGGAGGTGTAAATGTTATATCCAGTTGCTATTGATAAAGGTCATTCATCCTTCGGCGTCCGTGTCCCTGATATCCCAGGTTGCTTTTCTGGAGGGGATAATTTTACAGATGCACTAGAAAGCGTCCGCGAAGCAATTGAAGCGCATATCGAGTTGCTGATTGATGATAATGAAGCAGTACCAGAAGCGACAAGCGTAGAAAACTACCTTACCGATCCTGAATATATAGGAGCAATATGGGCAGTAATTAATGTGGATATTACATGATTAATGGGAAAGTCAGAGAAAATCAACGTAACTCTTCCATCATTACTAATCCGCCGTATCGATCAATTCGTCGCAAATCATCCAGAATACGGGAGCCGCTCAGGTTTTCTATCACATATAGCGGCAGAAAAAGTTATTAGCAGAGCCAAAATCTAATACATCTGAAGTGTCAAATTATTGACAATATGCTGACTTTATTCTAATAAAACACCGCCATAATAGTTTCCACAAATAATCACTGCCCCGAATAAAATCATTATTCAGGGCAGTTCAATAACACTGTGATTATTTCGATGGTGTCAAAGAAAAGGTCAATGTCTCCAACGGCTGAAGCGTAATCAACGCCGTTTTATTGATAAACTTCGGTACCGAGCTGTTCTCGCCATAATCGATATTAACGTCATATACCGAAGGCTGATTATCAGGCAATTCAAGATCGCTTTGCAGATCCAGATAATATTGTTTCACTTCATCAGAAGGATTTCGCAAGGTGATAATCGACTTTTTCGGACTCCAGGCTCCCCAACCGTACACCGCTAGATCGGTGGGATCTTTACCAATCCAATGGGTATCAAACAGCACATCTTTATTTTCCTCTGACCATTTCGCCGCGTTTGCCAGCGTATCCCAATCCTCGGTGGTCAACAGTTCAGGCGTAACATACATCTCCTGTAACTGAGTGCCACTGCCAAAATAGCTCCAAACCTGATCGGCAAAATCTTTAGGTGACTGTTTATCCAGATGCTTAGCCTGTTTAGCATACACAATGCCATGCAGCATCAACGAATTCAGTGGGAACAGCGGCCCCTTTCTGACGACATTACGATAAGTTTCTGCATCACGATAGGTAAGCCACTGCTGCACTTTGGAACCTGTACCGTGAAACTCCACATCATAGCCGCCACGCCAAATAGAATCGGCGAAAAATAGCCAAGAAGGCGTGGCTTTGGTGCCTGTGGTCAAGTTGATAAACAGATCATTGCCTGTACTGCGCATATCTTCAATAAGGTGGATAGCGGCATCAAAATCACTGGTGAATGAACTCCCTTTAATCACACGATCAGCATTGCCGGTGCCATCCAGCTTAAACATGGATACATTTTGTTGTTGAATCAGGTTGAGTACCCGGTTATGGAAATTGGCGTAGTAATTAGGGCCTGAGAGCGCAAATCTGCCATCTATCACTTCATAACCAAACTCCTCCGCATGCGAAACACGTTGCTCACCAGGTGGGCCATAACCGCCCCAAGGAGAAAGCCAAATACCTAAACGAGCACGATATTGATCTGCTGCCTGTTTAAGATTTTTGAACTCATGGGGAAATGCCTGACTAAAACCCCAATCTCCTTTGAGGTTATCCCAACCATCATCAAACAGATAACCACCCAACTTCACACCGCGCTTAGTCACCAATTCCTGCCCAAACTGTTTGATACGAGTCAACGACTCTTGTTCGGTATAAGGCGTGAAGAAACCAATATCGTACCAAGAGTTGTAATGTAAGTAAGGACTATATTTACGCGGACGCGCATTGTTCAAAAACTCATTGACGTTGCGCCGCAATTGCCCTTGCTGATAAACACCAATATACGTCTTATAACTTAACGTTTTCCCCGGCTCTAGCGGGATAGAGAGCGCAATTTTTTGCGAAGCGCTCCCTTTATAAGCCTCAGTGGTAATCAATGGATTACCGGGAACAATAAAGAAGCTATCGCTGATAATCGGTGAACTGACGATAGACCCGTGAACAAAAGGGGTTTTAGTGTGAAATGGTATCAACGAGACAGAGCTGAGCTCCAACGCGTTTTCCTGCGGTGTAATGGTGATTTCAAACGAGCCGTATTTATCTTTACCCTCCACAGTAATTATATTGCTTACCTGAATGTCACCATGTTTCAGGGAGATAACAATACGATTTCGCTTTTTGCTAATGTCAGTAATCTGAAAATCTTTAGCCGTGAGCTTTTCTCCCGATTTCAACGTGATTTCAAACAGATTGTCAATGATGATGTGATCGTGGTTTGTTGGATTTTCAAATTTTAATTGCGTTACTTTACCGTGTTCGTCGCTAACCGTTACATGGTAATTGTTACCGTCCAACAGCCAGCTATCTGCCCAGACTGGGGTGTTATACAACATGGAACTCGCTAATAAACTTAACGTGATTTTATTTAACGTTCTTATTTTCACAGCAGTTTCCTTAATAGTCAGGATGAAAAAACAGAACCTTCACGAATACAGCTTACCTGCACTGCCACAAATCCGGATTTTTTCTTCTACTACTGCCTGCATAGCCTGTTTTCCCGGCGCGATATATTTACGTGGATCATTCGCATCTGGGTGCTGAATGAAATAACGCTTTACCGCATCAGCAAAAGCAATTTTCAGATCGGTCGCCACATTGACTTTGCATACACCAAGACCAATCGCCTGCTGTATCATCACTTCAGGAATACCCGATGCACCATGTAGCACCAACGGAATATCCACCTGTTCACAGATTGCCGCTAGCCGATCAAAATCCAAATGCGGTTCACCATGATACAAACCATGCGCAGAACCAATCGCTACCGCCAGAGAATCAATACCGGTACGGGCAACAAAGGCTTTTGCTGCCAGCGGATCGGTAAAAAAACTATCGGCACTGGAGACCTGCAAATCATCTTCCTGCCCGCCTAGCCGCCCCAATTCCGCCTCAACGCTAACATCGTAACGATGGCAAAATCGTACCACCTCAGCCACCTTACGAATATTCTCTTCAAAGGGTAAATGCGAGCCATCAATCATTACCGAGCGCACACCTGCGGTCACTTTATGACTGATATCCTCCAGTTCCTCATGATGATCGAGATGCAACGCCAGCGGCAGATTGTGGCGACGAGCAGCATCCTGACAGATTGACACTAGGTAGTCAGTCCCCGCATAACTGAAAGTACTCGGCGTACCTGCCAGAATAACCGGTGATGCCAAGCGTGCAGCGGTTTCCGCTATCACCTGGACAGTTTCCAGATTATGGACGTTAAAAGCAGGAACCGCATAGCCTCCACGCAGAGCCTTTTTCAACATTTGACGACTGGAAATCAGATACATGTAAGCTCCTCAAATGCCATCCAGATTCGGGCTGTCATACCCTCGTTTCTGCTGTTCGTGCCACAGGCTGGTTAATCCCCGCCGCCCACACTCCAGCGCCGTATCACGAAATGTTTCCAGCGTCATACCTTCACGATCTAGCACCATCTCTACCGCCAGTTGCATATTCGTACCGGCAATAACTTCATAACATGGATTAGCTATTGCCAGTTGCGCCGCCTGCCGAAACGGTGATCCACCCAGTAAGTCACTGAGAATAATGATACCCTCACCACTATCACAAGCTGTGCAGGCCGCCTCCAACAACACCAATAATTGTTGCGTACTGATTCCCTCAGGAAAATCGACAGCACAGCACTGCGGTTGTCGTCCGACAACTTGTTCCACTGCCTGCAACAACCCACTGGCGAAATGTCCATGACCGGTGATTACAATACCTAACATTCCCTCTCCTCAGTGCCGTTTATTAAAGAAAACCCACAAACTTCCCTACAATACCGATCACAACCGTCAAACCAATTAACTTGACCGGGGAAAATCCTTTTTTCATCAACCAAAACACTAGCAGGGTGAAACACAACGGCAACAAATTAGGCATTAGTTTGTCCAGCACATCCTTCTGCAACGCCACACTGGCCTTACCGGCATTTACTATTACTGGCGTTGAGAGATGGACATAGGAAGCTACCAACGCTCCGATTACCGTCATTCCCACAATTGAAGCAGCGTGGGAGATCTTTTTGGTATGCTTTTTCAACAAGCTTAACGCGCTGGTTCCTGCACGATAACCATAATGCGCCAAACCAAAACGCAAGCCGAAATGCACGATATTGAACAGCAACAGGAATATGATGGGGCCAAACAGACTGCCCTGTAGCGCCAGAGAGGCCCCAATACCCGCGCAGATGGGTAGCAGAGTCAACCAGAATAATGCATCGCCAATCCCACCTAGTGGCCCCATCAGCGCCACTTTTACTGCACGAATAGTGGAAATTTTCTCCTTATTTCGCTCCATTGCCAGCACCAACCCAGACAGGAAGGTGGCATCAAACGGATGCACATTGATAAACTCCATATGCATCTTCATCGAATTTGCGAGATCTTGCGGATTCTTGTGGATCTTACGCAGACCCGGGATCAAGGTGTACAACCAGCCCCCCGCCTGCATACGCTCATAGTTAAATGACGCCTGTAGCAACAAAGAGCGCCACGCCATACGATTCAAATCGCCGTTGGTCAGATCCTCACTCGGTATCGTGTCCTGATAGTCATCCTGTTCAACCTGACTGGTTGCCAGCGTCTGCGCCATCCTGTTCTCAGCTTTAGCTGCCATAGCTGCATCGGTATCGTTAAATGCCATCTTCCATCTCCTGAGATTGAGTGGTAGGCGCGCTGCGTTCAGCGGCCTCTTCCATACGGGAACGGTTAAAGAAATCGATCAATGCAATCGCAAAAGCGCCAAGTGCTACGGCAATAATCGGCATATTAAGGAATGTGACTGAAATAAAACCTAAAATGAAATAAGCGATATAAGTCTTTTTCATCATAATTTTCATCAGCATAGAAAAACCGATAGCAGGCATCATGCCGCCCGCAACCGCAAGACCATCCAACAACCATTGCGGCGCCTTCTGTACCATGACGCTGGCAGCGTCAGCACCGAAATAGACTGGCAGAAATGCCACGATAAAGTAGAAACAGAACAGAATGGTGATACCCAAGTAGTTCACACGCTCCACGCCGCGCCAGTTCAACGCTTTCACCATCTGATCGCACTTATGCATCATGGGTGAGAACAGGGTAAACAGCAGGGTGATGCAGCCTTGTACCGCAATAGAAAACGGCACCGCGATACCAATCGCCACCTTAGGATCAGCATGAGTCAAAATGGCAAATGCCGTGCCAATCACACCCCCAATCACCACATTTGGCGGCTGAGCACCTGCCAGTGGCACCATTCCCATCCAGACCAGCTCCAGTGTCCCCCCGACCAGCAAACCCGTCTGCACATCCCCTAAAATCAGCCCGACCAACGGCCCAATCACCACTGGACGATGAAAATGAGTCAACCCATCGAACAGATCCACTCCGGCCAATCCTGCCAGTAACCCAATCAATATCGCATCAATCAGCATAACTCACCCCTTAAACCAGCAATTTAGCGATAGGTTCTCCCGCTTCATCCGGCACTCGCCGAATCTCGCAAGTGATACCCAGTTGCTCCAGTTCACGAAATACCACCACGTCACTGTCATCAACCGAAACCGTCTTATGAATTTGACGCTTTCCCTCAGCAAAATGCATATTACCCACGTTGACGAAGCGGATCGGTACTCCGCCTTTTACTAACGTCAGTACATCCTGCGGTGTTTTACAGACGATAAAAATCTTCTGGCGCTCAGCCGCTTTATGAATCACATCAATGGTTTTTTGCAGGGTGAAATAACGCGTCTGAACCCCATCAGAAACCACCATATCCATCAGATTTTGCTGCATCAAATCACTGGCAACGTGATCATTAGCCACCAATACCAAATTGGCCCCCAGTGAATTGGTCCAGGTCACACCGACTTGACCATGCACCAACCGGTTATCAATTCGAGTCATTAAAATATTCGGTATCGACATAATCACTCCTGCTACATTTTATTCTTGGTGAATACGGTGGATGATAAGGATAAATTTCCACCCCCTTCACCACGCGGTTGACTTCCCCTGTCGGACATGGATTGTCTGGCGTTATGCCCAGTGCCAGCGAGGTTTCAAACGCTAACATCTGCAAAAATATCAAATAGGGGAACAACAGCCAGATATCGTCTTGTTCACTGTTAACCACAGTGAACCCTTTCCCCTGTGTGCCACTCAGTGCAACAATTTGACACGCCAATCCGTCATGATTCAGCTCATGCCACAGATCGAGATCATAACGACGACGATACTGATCAGCCGAAAGCATCATGACCACCAACGTATCGCGTTCGATCATAAACTTCGGCCCATGACGCACCCCCATTGACGAATCGTAACGCGTCGTGACACGCCCGGCAGTCAGCTCCAGCATCTTGAGCGCCCCCTCCTCTGCAACCCCAGTAAAACAACTGGAACCCAAACACATCATGCGTTTAAAACCACAACGGGCCAGCCGCTTAATCTGTGTCTGCCACTGTTCCCTTTCCCGCTCACACAACACGATCATCGCCCTCAACGGCTCATCACACTGTTCCAACGTCAATGGCCCTAGCAGCAGCACTGTTGCTAACGTCATGCAGCTAAAACTGGACGTCATAGCAAAACTTTGGTCATGAGAACCCTGTGGCATATTCAACGAACAGACGTGAGAGCGCCCTTCGGCATAACGCGCTAACGCACCGCCGGGATTACAGGTCAGCATCAGGTGATAACAGCGTGACAGGAGCTGATCCGCCAGTTTTACCGCCGCCACGCTCTCCGGGCTATTGCCCGATCGCCCATAAGAAATCAGCAAGGTTGAACGTGTTGGATCGAGATATTGCAAAGGAGAAGGCACAATGTCTGTGGTGCTGTACGCGACCACATTCAGTCCACACTGCTCGCGCAACCAAGGCGCCAGTGTTCGCCCGATAAACGCGGAGGAACCTGCGCCACACAGCACTATCTGTAACTCCGGATCAGATAATAAAGGCTGCAAAAAGGGTCGCCATAACGCTTCTTCACGTTGCAGATTTTGATATAACTGACGCCAAAGCTCAGGCTGTTGATGAATCTCTCTGGCGGTATGCAACGCATGGTGATCACGCAACCAGACTTCGGTATAGGAAAACAGTTCATTCATGCTAAAACTCCTTGTACCTCGGGCTCACAAGCCTGCACATAGTTTAAGAGTACAGAACGAATTTTATCCAACACCCAAGCGTGTGGGTCATTATCCAACCTTCCGGCATTAACGGCCTGCGCCTGCTCCGGCAGGTACTGACTCAGCAGTGAAAGGGAAACCGGGCGACAACGCAGGTTATCCATCAAGGTATTCACTGCCTGTTGTACCTGTGGATACGGCCAGTAGTAACGAATGCGATCACTCAAACTGTATTGACGATCAATAAACTGTTGATGCGGTGTACCGTGGTAATAGCGATTCCAGTGCTCCGGCTGCTCAAGCATGACCTGTTCTAACGTGGCGCACAGATGAGCCGCGTCCTGTTCCCCATTCCATTCACCATCGATTTTATCGAGTGCGAAAAGCGCCTCACGTAAAGCAAAAGTCAAAGCTGGGCCGACTTTCAAAATGGCAAAGTGATCACGTACCAATTCACGGTAAGCTTGCGCCGTTTGATAATCAGTGGAATGAGCTTCATAGACTAAATAGGGTTGAGATTCGATATATTGACTCAGTGCCGCTGCACGTTTAGGTTGATAATGTTCAATATAATGGTGATCGAACTCCACCCCCGGTTGCACCACCAGCGCAATCACCCGCGGCCATACCGGTTCCAGTCCAGCCAATCGCCAGGCTTGTTGATGTACACTCAACGTTGTCGCCGCTGCCTGAGGCGTCGTGACTTGCATTCCTGCCAATGCTTCTTTCGCTCCGCCCGGTACCGGCACTTCGGTACCTATCACATAAACCGGTGGTTCTCCCCCCACCTGCTGCCAACAACGTTCTGCCACCTGACACAAACGAGCTGCACGTACCGCAACCTCCTTGTCGCCAAGCGGCGTTGGATCATCCAAACAGGACATCGAGCAATCGAGATGTATCTTACGAAACCCCGCCGCCACATAATCGTGTATCAACGTTTCAGCCAGTTTCATTGCCTGTTCAGCGGGAAGATCCTGCCAGGCATTGGGTCCAAGATGATCGCCCCCTAACCAGACACGATCACGCGGTAAACCAATGCGATCGGCCTGTTGCCAAACTGCATCCCGGAATTGAGCAGGTTGCATCCCGGTATAACCACCAAACTGATTGACCTGATTAGAAGTTGCTTCAATCAATACCGAGGTCTTACGCTCTTTAGCGACGCGCAAAGCACTTTCCAATACCCAGGGATGAGCGGAACAGACCGAATAGATCCCCACTGCTTCACCTGATTTGTGACGACGGATAAGTTGTAATAGTGACTGCATGGTGTCTCCCATGCGGGCAAGAATCTCGGTAAGAACTATTCGTCGGCAATAATCACATCCACACCGAGTTCAATTAATGCCCGCCTGTAGTTATCGGGGATCCGACTGTCAGTAATCAGCCGATGAATCTGTCCAGCTTGACGGATCATACAAAAACTTCTGCGCCCAAATTTACTGGCATCCGCCACCGCGATAATTTCATGCGCTACCTCACACATTACGCGATTAAGGTGGGCTTCACCGGGGTGTGGCGTGGTTATCCCTGCTTCCAGATCAAAACCATCGACGCCAAGAAATAGGGTGTCAAAGCGATATTGACGCAATTGCTGTTCCGCCGCCGGGCCATAGAGCGAGTAGGAGTTCTGACGCACACTCCCGCCAAGCACCATCACCTCCATCCGGTCAAACCCCGCCAATTCATAGGCGATATTCAACGCGTTAGTCATGACGACCAGATCACGCCGCTCTTTCAGAAATGGCACAATTTGCGTGGTAGTCGAACCAGAATCAAGGATCAGAGCATCACCATCCTGAACAAACTGTGCCGCCTTGGCCGCAATGCGCGATTTCACATCACGATTCATCCGGCCTTTATCTTGCAAGGGGCGATCAAAGGCGAATTGCTGATTCAACATGGCACCGCCATAGGAACGCAATGCACAACCTTTTTGTTCCAGATAACGCAGGTCATTACGGATAGTGACACTGGAAACCCCAAAATGAGTACTCAGATGCTCGACACGCACGCTGCCCTCATGACACAGCAAGTCGATAATCTGTTCACGTCTTTTTACGGTATCCACAGCCATTCCGTTATACTCCTCAGATTTTCAGCGACAAATTTATGCCGCCTGTGATGAATTGCTTTCCCTCTCTTTCGATTTAATTACAGCAAAAGCAATTAAATGAAATTGTGATCGCTATTACAGTCTATTATATAGACAAAAATTGGCATAAAAGGTTTCGATTGGAAACGTAACGAAAGGAAATACTAAATTCTCTGGTCACTGACTATTTACCCAAAAATCAGTTTTCATCCCCATTTTGGGTAGCAATTGATATAAAGAAACGAAAGCGCTTGGTTTTCAATCAGCAACCGCAAAGTTTTATTTTGTCAGGTGATAGAGATCACAAATTTTGTGATTGGGTGTACAAATCCTGATAGAATCCAAGACTGAAAGCTCTCACTGTAATTGAAGGACACGCCACATGACAAAACGATTTTCGGTGCTGACTGGCAGTTTGCTGCTTGCCGCTTCTCTCGGCGCTCAAGCCTCGAATACACCAGATCAGCCCCGCCTGACAAATACCGTTGATAAGACCATACACTCCCTGATGCAGGAATATGACATTCCAGGAATGGCGATTGCGGTGACTTTCCGCGGTCAACATTTTTTCTATCAATACGGTGACGCGTCAAAAGAGAGCAACACGCCGGTCACCAAAGAGACAATCTTTGAAATAGGATCGGTCAGCAAAACCTTTACCGGCAGCCTGATTTCTTGGGCGCAGGTGACGGGAGCCATTTCCCTCTCCGATAAGGCCAGCCAGCATTTTCAACCGCTTGCAGGCAGCACCTTTGACAACATAAACCTGCTGAATATTGCCACCTATACCGCAAGCGGCCTGCCGTTACAATTCCCTGATGAGATCGACAGCAATAACAAAATGGTGGACTGGTTTCAGCACTGGCAGCCAAAGTACACGCCCGGAACCTACCGCCAGTACTCCAATCCCAGCATTGGCCTGGCGGGCTATATCGTTGCCCAACGCCTTGAAAAATCTTACTCAATACTGGTGAAAAACCAAATCCTTTCACCGCTTGGTCTACACCATACCCGGTTTAACGTGCCCGAGCAGGAGATGAAAAATTATGCATTGGGTTATTCAAAAGAGAATAAACCGATTCGCATAACTCCCGGCGTGCTGGATGAGGAAGCCTATGGTCTGAAAACCAGTGCACAGGAGCTGATCGGCTTCGTAGACGCAAATATCGATCCTTCCCGCATAGGTGACAGCAAACTGGCACAGGCCATTCGGGCAACCCATACCGGCTATTACCGGGTGGGGGAGATGACGCAAGGGCTGGGCTGGGAGCTTTATCACTGGCCCGTTACCCTTGAGCAGGTACTGAGCGGCAACTCGGCGCAGATCGCTTATCAGGCCAACAAAACCACGGAACTATCGCCGCCAGAGCCGCCAACGGATGCGCTTTTTATCAATAAAACCGGTTCCACCAATGGCTTCGGCGCGTATGTCGCGTTTGTGCCGCAAGAGCAAATGGGTATTGTGCTGCTGGCCAACAAAAACTACCCCAATGAAGTGCGCATCAAAGCGGCCTGGCAAATCCTCAAGGCGCTGAAATAAGGTGCAACTGCATTAAATACCGTGCCTGTTGGCAGCAACAGCGCCTCCCCAGGAGGCGTTGTCCTGACATATCGAGTCGTTAAGCCAGTAAGGCTTCCAAACCTGCGGTCACCGACTCCATACGGTGACCACCTGAATGCTCAATAACATAACGCTTGCCTACCTGAGAAGAAGCATCCAGCCCCCAAATACCATGTTCGGCCTTCTGACTCAGAGGATCGCTACTGGTATTGATGTGGGTGACGTTGGCACTATCCAACTTGTCGGCCAGCCGATCCCGTAATCCTACATGCAATCCCATGCTGTTGAATGCGGTGACCTTGATCCCATGTTTGATGCCCGCATATTGCGCCAGCCCGCCTCCCAAGGAGTGGCCTAGAACCTCAACCTTGCCGCCATATTGTTTAGTAAAAGCCTTGACCAAGCGGTCAGCATCCTGAAACGCGCTGTCCTTGATCCCCAAAGCAGCGCCGACGTCACTCTTCACTGTACCAGGACGCTTAGTTGGCTGGGTGCCCACGAAGGAGAGCACCATAGTATCGTCACGTTTGTAAACAGCAACCTTGAGCGCAGACCAGCCATCTCCCTCAAGGATTAAAGGATCATTCACCCCCTTGCTGGGGCGAACATGCAGGGTTAACTCACTGCCAGTTCCGCCACTGCCATCCTCCCGGCGAGCCAGTATTGAGGACGGGATATCAGCTAAAGTGGAATGACTGTAACCCGCAGGCATATCCCGATAGCTACTGGAGCAACTGATTCTCGCCAATTGAGCCGCATCCATCACTGCCTTAGCTCCCACAGCATTCAACGGCTCTTGCTCCGCTTTAGCCACAAACGCAGGTTTGGCGATCACCTTGGCAGAATTCAGCAATTGCTCGGCACGCGTTCCAGCCTGCAAACGATCGGACGCGCCAAGCGGCAGGTGCGAGACTCCCTTCGCGCCCGCTCCGGCCAGCCCTAAGGCAGAAGATGCCAGCAAACGCCCTGTGGATTCCGCCAGGTTTTTAACGCCTGTAACACCGACTGAAATTGCACCACTCGTTACACTACTGGCACCGCCCGTGATATTAGCCAATCCCTTGATAATGGCCCCAGTCCAGTAACGCGCCTTACCTTTGGCACTCTGTGCATGGGAGTCATGTCCTCCCTGTATGGCAGTGCCAATCTTGCGAGCCGGGGCACTCAATGTCAGATATTTCAGTGTGGTGGTTAGCACCTTGCCCGGCGACACCTGAGTACCAAGACCAGTACTGGTGTAATGAGAGGCAAGATGATGATGAACATTATTATTGCGAGATGGTGTCTGTACTTCTCCGTTCGAAAGGGGTGCCAATGCCGTGGCGCTGGGAGTGTGCCCAATACCTTGAATAGACATCTTATTATTCTCCTTGGTTATTCAGATGACCGAAATTCAGCATACGATGGCTGAACCGGGTAATGGATGCAGCACAGATGATGCGCCATTCTGCTGGGTGTTGATCACCTGAAACTGAGACTGCAAGCTGATCCCAAGATCGAGGAACTCTCCCAGAGTCTGCATAAATGCAGTTTCATCGAACATCTCGATTAACGCGGAGAAGCTCAACACCAGATAATTGGTACGACTGTCCAGACTGATCTGACTACCGCCCGTGGTAAGACCGAACATATTCAGCTCAAGGGCAGCCCGGGTCAACATCAACTGGCCCGGCTCATCTGCTGGCAATCGCAACAAAGGAATATAGAAATAAAATGCCTGAACGTCATCATTACCCGGCACTTCGATGATGCACTCACCACCTTGGCCGAAAGGTACTGTACAGTGACCATCGCTGCCAATGCTCAAAGCTACACCTTGGCGTTCACCAACAAGGCGCAACCATTCAGATACTGTCTGTTGATATGCTTTCACTATGATGTTCTCCGCTCGTTATCCCTTACAGACCAAGGGTTTCGCACGCAATAGAAAGTGTGAGCATGTTAACAATCACTGGCAAGCCGTGATTTATCTCCGGGGCGAAGTTTTTTATATCGACGTCGAAATAGCGCCTTATCGGCAGTTGGGTTGTACCGTGCAAATGGGTTCGAATCCACCGTACCCAACTTGGCCGACAAGTTTCGATTGAAAAGGAGCGATTGAGCGATTTATTAATTAAAGAATTCAATTATGAAAAATCGGAACTGATATCGATTAATTAGCTATTTTGTATGATATTTGTCACGTTTTTTTATGTTCATATGACAAATATCGTGATCTTGTGGTCATAATATTTAGAGAGCGAAATTCTCTGTTACTTGTCTCCACTCCATCCTACTCAGCTGGACGCGGTCTATTGTTCTCGCTAACGCCACGTATTAAATGATGGCTATTTTACGCTGTCATTTTTTTACCGCGGAACAGACCGCCGCTATTTAAAAGAGCCGCATGTCATGGCTCGTTTAATGGCTTCTTGCGTTATCCCCGTTTCAGGATAATGGTTCAATGATGTAAGGTTTCAAATATGGATGGATTAGTTTTCACCTGCCGAATTGGCGAACTGCCCCAAACCACTTTTCAGGTATCGCAATTTACTTTACAGGAAGAGCTGTCACAGCTTTATCGCCTGACGTTAAAGGTGGTGAGCTCACGTGATGACATTCCCCTGAATGAACAACTGGGGGACAGCGCGTCACTGACCGTTACCCGTAATGGCGTGACCGAACGGACCATTAATGGTTTGATAACCGGGGCTGAACAGGGTAATACCGATGGCCGTCGCACTTTTTATATTTTCACTGTCCGCCCCAAAATGTGGCTGATGACACTGAACCAGGATAGCCGTATTTTCCATCGACAGTCCGTACCGGAAATCTTAACGGAGCTGCTTAAAGAGCATTATATTTTCTTTGCCCGCGATACGCTCTATAAACGCCATGCCGAACGGGAATACACCACGCAAAAACGCGA
>NZ_JAJAFY010000043.1:0-40018 GCF_025384885.1 Photorhabdus kleinii | reverse complement strand
TACGTGGTCAGCTTACCGGTCTGGATACACCGCTTTTCCGTCCGCCGTCCGAAGGCATCATAGCGATATTCCCACCGGATGTCATCCGGCGTGACAAGCCCCGTCAGCTGGTTCTGGCTGTTCCACCGGTATGTCGTCAGCGCCGGCCGGTAACCTTCGGCTAAAAACTGTTTCTCCCGCACACGTCCGGCCCGGTCGTAGACAAACCGGTGCGAGCCCACCCAGTTCAGGCGGTGGCCCTCCTGATAGAGGGTTTCCCCCATAATCTCCTGCGCCCCGTCAAACCGCCTCGACGGGTAACCGGCGGCGTCATACTGATAATGCTCCCGCAGTGTCCGACCTTCCCCCACCGACATCACCTGGCCGTTGCCGTTGAGAAGATAGTCCAGCTGCTGCCCGTCATCACTGGCTGCCGTCAGGTTCAGCGTCGCATCATATTCATACCGGCGCGCCACCCCCGCATAAGCGGGCCCGGTAATTTCTTCCAGTTCAGCCGGCCGGAAGAAATGCGGGTTGCGGCCCGCCCGCTGCGCGGTCAGTTGCCCCATCAGGTTATACTGCTGACGCAGAATAAATCCCCCTTCCACATAACGTCCCGTATCCCTGCCGGCGTCATCCCGCTCTATGGTCAGGGGCGTCTGATTGTCCAGCGTCAGCCTGATTAATTCGCCCACCCGGTTAACTTCCAGCCGGCTCTGCCAGTGGCTGAGGCGGGTCTGCCCGCTAAACCGGGCGGGGCCGGTCGGCTGTGCCGTTTCTCCGGTGAACAACTGCCGCTCTGCGGCGCGGTTATCCGGGTAGTGACGCTGAATTTCACCGTGCGGCTGGATTTCCCGCACTATCCGGTCCTGGTCGTCGTATTCAAAATGCAGGGCGCTGTCCGGCGATTCCACCGTTAACAGTCGTCCCAGGATATCGTAGTGGTAACGGGTCTCTCCTTCCGGGGTGTGCAGGGCTGTCAGCCGGCGGGCCGCGTCATAGTCATAGCGGGTGAGGTTCTCTTCTCCATCCCGTTTCTCAATGCAGTTCCCCGACAGGTCATAACGGTAGTGCCACTGCGTGCCGGCATAATCCTGCTCGGCGATAACCCGGCCATCCGCATCCAGTGTGTAGCTGTAGGTTTCCCCCTGCGGGTTAATCACCTGCGTCAGTTGCAGCGTGTCCGCGTCGTAACGATACTGCCAGCGATGTCCCTCGCCATCCCGCCGGGCGACCGGCAGGTCAAACGGGCCATACTCCACCTGCCATTTCACGCCGCGGGCATCGGTCCAGCAGGTTAAGTTCCCGTGGCGGTCGTGGGTGAAGTGCTCCGGATGGTTATCCGGCCGGTCGCTGACCGCAACCCGGTGATGGCGGTCGTAACGCCAGCGCCACAGCGCTCCCGCTGCCGTCAGGCTTCGTAACCGGTCCTGACTGTCATAACCCAGCCTGACAGTCCGGTTTTCCTCATCCAGCACTCTCACCAGCCGCTGATGCTTATCATATTCCTGTGTGCGGCAGTTGCCGTCGGTGTCGGTTTCTGACGTTACCAGCCCGAAAGCATTGCGGGTGAGCGTGGTTTTCCGGCCGTCCGGCGCAATAAATCCGGCGGGCTGGCCCTGCTCATCATATAAAGGCAGCCAGGTACGTTGCAGCGGGTCGGTCATGCCGGTCAGTTGCAGGCTGTCAGCATCATAGCTGTATTGCCACACGGCGCCGGTGGCGTCGGTCAGTGAGGTCACCCGGCCGGTATCGGCCAGCCAGGTCAGCGTCAGGGTTTCCCCCATAGGTAATATCTGTCTGACCAGATTGCCCCGGCGATCATATTCATAGCGGGTCGCACTGCCGCGCGGGGTGTGGATTTCTGTTATTAACTGCTGGTCGTTGTAATGCCAGGTGGTGGTATGCCCCTGCGGGGTGGTGGAACGGGTTATGCCGGGCGCATAGTCCAGGCGGACCGGATAGAAGCCGCCGGCGCCGATGCTGTCAGTACAGCGTCCTTCACTGTCGTAGCGGTAATCCACCCAGGTCTGGTCGCCGTCAGACCAGCGGCTTATCAGGCCCTGTGCGTTATATTCATAGTACAGGTGGAAATTCTGGGCGCTGTCTGCTTCTGCCAGCCGGCCATCATCATGGTAGTGATAACGGGCCATCACTGCCTGTAACCCTTCATCGGCGCGGAGAATCTCTGTCAGTTGTCCGCGCCGGTTGTAACGCAGCATCAATACCGGTCCGTCACTGTGGATAACCTGCGTCAGCTGACCGCCCTCGTTATAGATAAAGCGCAGCCGGTTGTCATACACATCCCGGTGTTCCGTCAGCAGCCAGCGCCGGGACGCCTCTTCTGAGGCGGATGACGGATGGGGCCGGGCAAAGTATTTGCTGACCGGTGAGTCACGGTGGCGGAGGATGTAACCCTGCTCGCCCCGGCTCAGGGTAAAGTCCGGGTGGTCCGGGTTGGTGCTGTGTGTATAGGCAGGGGGTAAGGCAAAGTAAAGCGATGCTCCTTCGGTGGTGCGGATTTCTACCCGGTCACCGGTCGTCAGGGCGCATTCGGAGAAGCTGTCCGTCCAGCCCGGCCCCAGTAAGCCCTGTTCCCCCGGCGCCCAGCTGCGCAAAAACACCAGCGGCAGGGTCTGACCGAGAGCGATATCGGTCCGCTGGTCAAACAGCTGGCCGGTGGTGACGTCAATCGGGTCGCCGGTAAAGAATTTTTTAGTCGCTTCCCGGTAACGTTTTGCCCCCCGGGTTTCTCTGAAAGCGGTTTTGGCACAGCAGAGAGTTTTACCCGATAGTATCTTTCCGGCATGCCGGACACCGGCAATGGCCCCGCTGACCACCTTTGCGCCGGCCTGTCTGGTGAACAGTTTACCGAGCCCTTTAATCGCCCCCCGGGAGGGCGGCACCAGAAATTCAACGGCTATCAGTATCGCCCGTTCCCAGGCCGAGAACTCTTCGGCGACCTCCAGGTAAGTGCCCTGACCGGAGCCGATAAATACCGTTTTGGCGCCGGATTTAATGGTGGCGCCACACACCAGTTTGTCATCCACCCGGGCTGCGGGAGAACCGTTAATAAATACGGTTTCACTGCCCTGGGCAATCAGGGGCGGCGCAGGGTGTTTGCTACAGGCAGCGATATCGGCTGTGGCCCTGGCAGCGGGTTTGCCTTCGATAAAGACATTGGGGGAGCCACTGGCCAGTGCGCCGCTCGGCGGGCCGACGCTGTTCACCATTTTTGTGACCGCCGAGCTGGCGGCACTGATGACGTCACCCAGTGCAAATGTTGCGGTTGCCCCCAGAGCAATGACGGCGACGGTGGCCAGTCCCCCGGTGAGGACCGTCAGCCCCACCAGTGCCGATGCCGCAGCAAATACGGCAGCCCCTATCAGGGCGCCGGCAATCGCCCCGGCCAGTGCGCCCAGAAAGCTGGCATGTTTTATCGGGTCGCCTTCGCGGGCAGCGGCCGGACCGGGGCTGCCTTGTGGCGGGGAAACGCGCACGGCATGTTGTGCGCCAACCCGTGCTATCCGGGTGACGATTTCATCACCAAATGACATGGTGTTCCTCCTGTCAGGTCATCAGGCCGCCTGAAAACTGTTGATAACCGCCAGCAATGTATCACGCTGACGTTCTTCAAAAGGCGCGGGGGAGGTCAGGTTGAAGGTCAGCAGCAGCGTGCCCCGGATTTGCAGCACCACGGTCTGGTACATGTCGCCTTCCGGGCTTTTCCACTGGTAATCCAGACGGCGGGCAGGTTGCTGGCTCAGGGTGATTTCGCTGCGCTGATGCTCCTGGTAACCGGGCAGATGAGTGCAGAACTGTTCCAGGGTCTGTTCATAGTAAGCGTTGTTATCCATGCCGGCAGGAACCGGTGTGCGGCTGACCACCAGATTAATGCCGCTGTCGTCCGGCAGCACGAATACGTTCATGGATTCATCCCGCCAGTTGCCTGGGATAGCCAGTGTGCCTTCATTCATCTGATATGTTGTGTTTTCCATGTTTTTTCCGTTGTTGATTGAAATAAGTTGATAGTCAGTCCCGGTCAGTTCACATTGACCTGTTTGCCATTGATAGTGATATTGGCGCCCTGAATGCTGATATTGCCGGCATTGTCGATGGTGATGCTGCCCCCGGAAGTCGCAATTTCGATACCCCCCGCCTGAGAATGTATCTGAATGTTATTTTTTACGTTCAGCAGGCTGTCTTTTTCGACGGTGATTTGACGCAGGCCGGTGATGGCACTGACTTCGTTGCCTGTCACTTCTTTATGGCGGTCATTTCTGACCGACAGCACCTGATTATGGCCGATGCTTTCGGTGTGGTCGTTCATGACCCGGGTTTCGCGGTTATTAAGCACCACGATGTTCATGTCCCGCTGCGCGTGCAAAGCCAGCTCTTCACTGCCTTTGGCATCCTCGAAGCGCAGTTCGTTGTAGCCTTCCCCTTTATGGGTTTTGGAACGCAGGGCCATCTGGGTTTTGCTGCCCGGCAGGGCCCCCGGCGGAATATTGCTGGCATGATAGGTGCGGCCGGTGACTATCGGCTGGTCCGGGTCGCCGTTAAGAAAGTCCACCACCACTTCCTGCCCAATCCGCGGGATAGCCAGCATGCCCCACCCCTGGCCGGCCCAGGGCTGGGTCACCCGTATCCAGCAGGAGCTGTTGTCGTTACTCCGGCCGTAGCGGTCCCACAGGAATTGCAGGCGGATACGGCCGTACTGGTCGCAGTAGATTTCTTCCCCGGCCGGGCCGGCCACTTTGGCTATCTGCGGCCCCTCCATCACCGGTTTGGCTAACGGGGCCGGGCGCCAGTGCTGGTTATAGGGAATGAAGGTGAAGCGGTTGCTCATGACCGTGCCGCTCTCGCCGGCGGCCTGTTCCAGCGCCTGCGGCTGGCTGCCCTGATGGGCGACGCTGACCAGTTGCCAGAGCCGGTTCAGGTCATCCCGGGGATGGCTGACCAGGGTGAACAGCACTCCGGGCTGCAGGGTGGCGGCATTACTTTCGCCGTCACCGGTCAGGGCATTATTGCGCAGGGCTTCCAGCCGGTAGCGGGTGAAATCGGCGCCGTGCTGTTCATCTTTGAAGCCGCCGGGAAAATCGAAGTGTTCATAGCCGGTATGCTGGAGGTCCTGTTCCCGCATCTGATGACGGAACTCCGCCGCCCAGGCCGGGTTTTTGAAGGTGTAATCTTTGAGTTCCACTACCGCCGGCCGCACCTGAGCCTGGCGGGTCAGCCGGGTAATGCACAGCTGCTGAGCCTGCCCGACGTCGCCGGGGTGATAGGGCAGCGCCGGGCCTTTAACCACGGAGCCGGCATCGTCGGCAAACACCAGGGTGTTTTTGTTCCCGCTGAATTCAAAGAAATAAAAGAGGCCCTCTTCGGCGGCCAGCCGTTGCAGAAAGTCAAAATCGGTTTCGCGGTACTGGACGCAGAACTCCCGTTCCGGGTGCGGGTTGCGCAGGCTGAATACCACATCCCGGACGCCGTTTTCTTTGAGCAGGGTGGTGATAATGGTCTGGATATCCTGCTGCTGAAAAATGCGGGAATTCTGGCGCAGGGTGGTGCGCCACATATCGGGCCGGACCGTCATCTTATAGCCGGTCTGATGTTTGCCGGTAGTACCCTGTTCAAAGTGGGCGACCATGCCGGTAACAGTGCGCTCGGTTTTCCCTTCGCGCAGGATGGAGAGGGTGGCGCTTTTGTCGAGCACCGCCGCGAAATCGATGGCCGGGTCGGCACTGGCTAAACTAACCTCCAGGGTGAACGGGGTGGAGAACGCTTCGTTCAGGGTGAAGGCGGCCACCACAAAGGTGCGCGGCGGCAGTCCGCCGGCGGTGAGGGTGAACTGTAAGCCGCCGGCGCTTTGGGGACGGAGGCGGCCGGCGATTTGCTGTGCGAGGTTGCCGGCCGGGCCGGCGGTTTTTTTCTGGAATGACATATTAAGGGTTCCTTGGCTGTATTGACGGGCGGGGGTGTTCAGGGGCCGCGGTCAGGCCGGCGGCGTTCTGCAACGCGTAGTACCGGCTGAGCAGGGCGTTAAAACGGTCGTCGGTCTTTTTTATCAGCGCCGGTGAGACGGCCTGCCCCTGTTCGACGGTGTCGGCAAGCTGGCGCAGCAGCTCTTCCAGCGGAACGTCACGGTTGTGGCTGTGCTGAATCTGATAAATCGCGGTTTTCAGGTAAGAGAGGGTGAAACTGCCCCGGTTGCGCTCCTGTTCCAGGATTTTGTCCGCCAGCAGCTGGAGCTGATGCCGGGTCTGGCGCCAGCGGCCGGGAGCCGGCGCATTCTCCAGCCGGATAGCCTGTAGCTGCTGCCAGCGGCCGGTCTCACGCTGCTGTTGGCTGTCCTGCGGCCAGGTTTTTTGTGCCGTGGCGGTCAGCTGCTCAGCCTGTTGCAGGACGACCAGCGGGGAGGTGTCGGCTAACCGGGTTAACTGCTGCGCATAGGTTTGCCGGTCGGGATGATATAACCAGGCCAGTCTTGCTCCGTCCGGCGTGTCAGTCAGGGCAGTTAACTGCTGTTGCAGGGGCCGGTAAAGGCCCAGCCAGGTCCCGGTCAGGACAAATCCCCCCAGTAATACGCCGAGTCCGAACCCCTGTAAGGCGCTCATCGGTCGCGGCGGGGGAGCAGGGAAACGGACCTGGACTTTGGGCTGACGGCGGTCGTCACTCACGTCATCGTCCGTTTCCGGCGGCACCGGCTCGGTGCTGGCGAGATAAACCAGCGGCGGCATCTGTACGGGTTTAGCGGCCGGTTTAGGCAGGAGTCGGGCCTGTTCCAGTTTTTTGGCGGTGTTCTGGAAAAACCACAGCAGGTTTTCGACCTTCGGCAGGCGTTTCAGGTCGGACTGCTGGAGCCGGTCGACGATGAGCTGTAAGGCCCGCTCGGCCCGGTAAATCATCCGCAGGTCGCGGGGAGTGTAATCGTGCTGGCGTAAGGCGTTGCCGCTGCGGGTGTTAAACCAGTCCAGCATCTCGGCGCGGACCGCCGGCTGCGGGGGCCACAGTGCATCCCACTGGCTGACCATCACCCCGGCCAGCAGTTCACAGCCTTCCGTGAACCCGGCCAGGCCGCTGAGCTGCATCCGGGCCAGGGTGTAGTAAATCGCGCTCTGCAAATCGACGCCGTGGGTGCGAAACAGCGTCAGGGCCAGTGATTCAATCAGCGGCCAGTTCACGGCCGGCTGAGACGGGTGGTTGATTTTGTTGATTTCTTCGCGGATGGCCGTAAACGCCGGCAGATTCATCGGGTTACCGCCGGCACGGATAATCAGGTTTTCAGGGTGTTCACTCATGGCCGTTCATCCTTTCACCTGTCTCCGCCGGCGCGGAGAACAGGGTTTGTGTTTATTTTGCAGTTAATAGAGCGTGTCAGGCAGTCTGAACTGACTGAACAGGCCGCCGGCAAACGGGTTGTCGGACTCATCCACGTAGATACGGTAGGTCATGTCGCCCCCGTCCACCGTGAACCGCACATCAAACGAGTCCTGACGCACGCTGGTCAGTTTGCCGCTGTTAATCAGGCGCAGCTGGGCCCACGGGCCGGTGAAGCTGATGGCGCGCGGGGATTTGCCGCGGGCATCCGGTATCAGCGTGAGCTGGCTTTCCACTCCGGCCCGCATCGAGTTGGGCCAGATTAGGCGCGCAATGTTGCTGCGCCCGTGGGCATAATCGAGCAGCTGGCCGTCGAGATTGAGCAGGCTGCGACGTTTATTGCCGGTCAGGCTGAGGGGTTCAATGGCATACTGGACCCCCAGACCGTTTTGCGGCGAGAAGAAGGTGTCGCGGATACGGTCGGCCCGTTTCAGCTGTGCCAGCACATCCTGACGGATAAGCTGCTGGCCGTCCGCGCTGTGGGTCAGGTTGTTTTCCACAAACGGTTTCAGGTTCTGCTGATAGAAGGCATCCAGCGTGCCGCCGGGCCGGAAGAAGCGCTCGAACTCACTGAGCGGCACATCCTCAGTCGCGTCCGGGTTGAACGGATAGCGGCCGGCCAGGTAGGTCTGGTACTGTCTGACCACGGTGTCGTGCCATTCGATTTCCAGCGAACTTATCGCTTCCCGCATCACCACCCGCCAGGCCTGTTCGGCCAGTTCGCCGACCCAGCGGTTGAGCGGTGCCGGCAGGTTTTTCGCCAGCTGCCGGACTTCGAAAATCGGGTCGCCGTTATGCTGTTCCAGCCGCTGCTGAACGGCGCTCAGGGCGGCTTTACCCGGGACCGGGGCGTTCTGAATCGCCAGCAGGTAACGGTGCAGTTCCACCAGTTTCTGGTAAACCCCCTGCAGGGTGCTGTTTTTGTCCCCGTACTCCACCAGCACCGCGGTTTCCGGCGCGAATTCCCGGTTAATACGCACCCGCAGGCGGTAATCCGGGGTATCACGTAACGGCTGCTGTGCTTTGGCCGGCAGCGTCTCGTCAATCACCGGCAGGCGGGTGTTGTCGCTGAGGATTTGCAGGGCGCGGCTGATGGGCTGCTCGCCGCTGATGACCTGTTCAATGGCGCTGATGGCCTGCGGGATATCGGTAAAATCACGAATGTCCAGGTTGTTCATCGCCGCGCGCCAGGTGGCGGTGTAGTCCCCCAGGTACTGCTCGGTGATTTGTCGCTGGATTTCTTTGCGGTCGGTGTCGCTGTACTGCACGTTATGCGACAGGTTCAGGACCCAGCTGTCCATGACGGTGAGGTCGATCAGCTGGTCGTCCTGTTTGACGAAGTAGTTGTTCAGGCCGTTTATCGTCAGGAACTGCGGGATAATCAGTTGCCTGTCATTATTGGCAATAAAGAGGCTGTCAAAGCCCGGGCCAATCTGGTCGCGCAGGTTGAGGGGCGGCGGCAGTGAATCCCGGGCTTTAATGCGCAGGTTCTGATAGACCCGCTGATAAATAGAGAGCTGACTCAGCTCTTTCTCGGCATTTATGATCGGCAGTTGGTAAGGCGCAAAGCGGCTGATCGCGGCCTGATCGCCCGCCTCCCGCGCGGCCCGCCAGTCGGTGTGATCCAGGGCATAGTCCAGGTGGGTCAGTAACTGATCCTGTAACGGCCGCCGGCCATTAAAGGCCTGACTCCAGCGCGCCCGCATATAGTTTTCTACCAGCGATTTATTGCGGCCGCTGCCGTCTTCCAGCATCCGCATGATGCGCAGGACGGCCAGTTTTTCTTCGCTGCCTTTAGGCGCGCGGTTCAGGTCATCCAGCAGGCCGTTCATTAAGGCGGGCAGGAAGCGCTGAGACAGCAGTTGCAGGTAGGTGTTTTCCACATACGGGCCGACCTCCGCGCCCTGATAAAGTCCCATATCCGCCAGCAGCCCTTTGTGATGGTAATCCCCGTAGGCCAGCGTGGCCTCACGGAGAGGATTGAGCAGGGGCAGCTGTAAATTGCCGTGACGGTCTTCGCCTTTGGGGGGCGGCACCGACAGGAAGGTTCTGGCCTGCGCCAGCACCTCGTCACCGGCCCGGTAGTTCTTCTGATAGTAGTAGTGCCAGCCGGTCCACAGGGCCAGCACCACCACGGCACCCGCGGTGGAGAAGGTCAGCAGTTTGTGGCGGTGGCGGCTTAGCCACAGGCGGTTTTCAGCCGCCAGATTCGGCTCGGCCAGCAGGACCTCTTCAAACAGCGCGCGGGTGAAGTAGGGCACGGTGTCCGCCACCGGCCAGGTGGGAAAAGCCTGCGGCCCGAGGTGATACTGCGCCGCGGCAGACTGGGTAAACAGGTCATCCATCTGGCCGATTTGTTGAGACGAGGTGAGATAAACCCCGCGCAGGCCGGGCTGTGCCGGACCGCCGTTGTAGAGGATCCCCTCCAGCAGCGGCGCCAGAGCGCTGTGCAGCCCCTGTATCTGGCGGGTGAAGCTGAACAGCGGGCTGCGCTGACTGCTGTCCACCTTATTGAGCATCATGTCCGGCAGGGCCGCGTTGAGCTGCTGCATCCACTGGCGCCAGAACTGTGCCAGCTCAGCGCGCCAGCTTTGCTCATCCTGCGCATTCAGACTAAAAGTGACGCCCAGGATCTGGTCGCGCTGCGATCGGTCCAGTGACTGAAAAGCGGCGCTGAAACCGTGCAGCCGGTCGAGTTTGGTCAGCACCAGATAGCAGGGCAGGTGGTTATGCAGGGTTAAGCGCAGATCCTGCAGGCGCAGGTGAAGCGCGGCAATAACCCGTTCCCGCTGCGCTTTGTTGTCGGTCAGTAAGCGGTGAATATCCACGGTCAGAATAATGCCGTTAAGGGGCTGGCGCTGGCGGTTTTCGGTTAACCAGGCGAGCAGGGCCTGCCACAGGCGGGTGGGCAGCTGAGGTTTGCCGGCGTCCGGCTGCGATAGCTGGTCGATAAGGAAGCCGTCCGGGTCAATGATGACCGCTTTTTCCCCCAGCCAGCAGCGCAGATGCAGTGCCTCTTCCCCGGTCAGGGTGTCCGGCGCGGCAATGTCAGTCAGCCGGCAGCCTTCCTGGATCAGGGCGGTTTTGCCGCTGCCGGTGTTGCCCATCACCAGGTACCAGGGGCGCTGGTAGAGATAATCCCAGGTGCCGAGATGGCGTTGCAGCCGGGCTTTCCAGTGATGGAGATAACTGTCCTGACGGGTGATATCGGCCTGTACCGGATCGACGGTGTTCAGTTCCACCTCCAGCTTAAGTTTTTCAAGCTGGCGCAGGCGGCGCCAGATTTTTATCCCGACAAAACTCAGGGCCAGCAGGAGGAGGATGACCGTCGCCAGCCAGCGGGCAGAAAGCGTTTCCAGCGGGTGGGTCTGTTTAAACTGCCAGCCGGGTCCCCACCACCACAGCCAGATAAGGGCAAGACAGGGCAGGAGGGCCAGTATCAGCGAGGCGGCGGCTTTCAGTGGCGGCAGACGCGGCATCGCCGGTTTTTTGATATTTTTCAGCAGTAAAGAAAGCCAGTTCATGGGTTAACGCTCCTGTTTGCAGTCGTCTCCTTTGCGGGGGAGGTGATTGAGGCTTTTTCTGCCAGTGCCGCCAGCAGGCCGGGTTCCCAGTCGGTGAGTGACAGGTGTTGTCCTGCCTGGCGCAGCTGGCGGTAATGTTGTTGTGCCAGCGCGCTCATCCCCGCCTGCTCCAGTAACTGTGCCGTCAGTAACTGACCGTAGAACTGATCCCGGGGTTCGGTCAGGTGTTGCTGATATTGCTCCGCGGCGTTGAGGGCGGCTTCCAGGCCGTGTTGCTGGAAACAGTGCCAGATAGCGTCCTGTTCCTGCGTGGCACTGTGGCTGACGGTGGTGGTTGCCGGAGGATGCAGCCAGTTCAGGGTGGCCTCTGAGATAAAGGGGCTCATATCAGAGAAAGAGAGGCGCTGTAAAACCGGCAGACGGTCGAGAAAGGCCCGGAGTTCATCACGGATAGCGTCAGCGACAGGGCGGTAACCCAGTTTTTCGGCAGCCTGCGCCGCGATAGCGTGCCCGTCAAGCCAGTAAGGGGCCAGTGTCAGACTCTGTTCTATCTGTTGCAGCAGGGATTTGTCCGCCGCCGGGAGTTTCGTCAGATAATCTGCGGTGCGGTCTGCCGATGTCGGTGCCAGCGGTGTTTTGCCTGCGCCATTCGCCATCGGTGCCGTGGTCAGCGTGTGCCAGATCGCATAACGACGCAGACGGTAACCCACAGGGGAATCTGGCTGGCGTTCGCATAGCAGGTCGGCCACGGTCAGAAGCGTCTGTTTCCAGGCTTTTTCACCGGAACTGTCTATGGTGACATCCGGTATGGGTATGGATGCCAGTGTTGAAGTGTTTGCAGATTGTGCAGTCGTTTCTGTCGATTCAACAGGCGCGGCTACCGGTTTTGGCTCAGGTTTACGGGCATAACGGGGACGCAACTGGTCAATCTCTTTAGCCAGTGCCGGTTCATCGGTATGCCAGCATTGTGCCAGATGAGCTAGTGCGCCCTGTGCCTCTTCGCGCTGAGTTTCATCAGCCTGTTCGCAGAAGCCGGGTTGCGCAGAGTCAAAACGTTTAATCACCTGTTGTGCCAGGCGGCGCTTGAGCAGCGGTTTTTGGGGCCAGGCTGTCTGCCAGTAATGCTGGATGTAATCGGCTAACAGCTCCATTGCCAGGATGAGTTCAGCGGGATTACTGCCGTGTTGCAGTGTCCGCAGTAAATGAACCATCAGCCTGAAATCTTTGCTTTTTTCGCTGAACAGTTGCAGCGCCTGACGCTGGATCTCTTCAATATTGATGCTGGAATGGGCCAGTGATCCTAGCTTAACCATCTCTCCATCGATATATTCCCAGGCGGGTTCGTTTTCATCCAGCTCTCGGCTGATAAGTTCATCCGACAGGGGTGTCAGCAGGAGGTCCTGCCAGTCAAATTGTTTCCTGATATCCATTGGGATCACCAGCGACAGGCGGAGCGTAAAGGTTTCACCGCCTGTTCCAGTTGAGAAATGTTGAATGTCATTCGGTTTCCGTTGCCGGTTTTGATGGTCAGGGTTTTTCCTGTCATCAGTCGTTTTAGTTCTTCAATGCCCGGTAATCCACGGCTGGATTCCAGCAGGTAGCCGTTTTCACGCAAGAACCAGTCAGCACTGAATTGGGTGATTTCTGTCGAAATCATTACAGTGCCACTATCTTGTGGTTTAGCCAGGGCAATTTGTATTCGGGTAATGCTATCGATACAACTCAGCATCAGTACTGGCCGTGGTGGTGGAACACCAATTGCGGGTGTGGTCAGTATGACGCGAGTCGGTATGCTTTCAGATTGGGTGGTGATAAAACCGGTTGAATGGTCAGTTCGTTTCATCTCCTGTTCCATTGCCTGTCGCCAGACAGGGCCAGTTTTTTCTAACGGGATAACGGCAATATTATCGACTTTATCCAATAGACGGTCGTAGCAATCGAGTCTGACCAACGGTGACGGTTCTGCCCGGCATTGCAGCAAAGCGGGTAGTGAAGGTGCTGTTGTGGTTTCCTGATCTGGCTGAATATCGGGTTTGCCTGTCAGAGAGGCGATTAGTGAACTGACCAGTAACAGAAAACTCATAATTTACACCTGTATTTCGCCAGTTTGTAAGTCAGTGTACGTGGTGCAATACCTAAGCTTGCGGCAATCTGTTTGGTGTTATTGCCGTAAATATGTTGGCGTTGTATCAGTACTGCACATTCGAACTCTTCGAGTGCCTGAGATAAGTCATCGATTTTGCTGTAATCGTGAGAGACGCTAGCTGATGTTTTGTTTTCTGCTGTAGTACTTAACGAAGCCAGCAATTCATCAAGCTGTTTTTCTTTCTGGCGCTGTGTCTGAAAAACTTGGCGGATCTGGCGTAATTGTTCACGCAGTTGTTCTAGTTCCTGCAATTTTTTCAATCGGTGTTGCATGACGTGGCAGTAGATGTAAAACATGTTGCTATCGTCAGCAAAACGACGGACATCTTTGGCGAAAACAGCAATCACGCCACACGCTTGCCCGTTGCAATTAAACAACGGGATAGCATGTAGGCCGCAGCGATTAGGGAGTTCTTCGACGAAGATGCGAAAGTTTCGATTGTCTATTCGTACTCCTTGATTGAGTGATTCCCAAGTCGTAGGGATACCTTTGTACAGGATTTGTACCAGTGGATGGTTGATATCACCGATATTGACATCCAGTTGCAGAGCGCTTATCTGGTTTGGTGCCGGCAGCCGGTAGCATTCCAGACGGTTTTCATTCACGTTAAGCAGAGAGACCAGCAAGGCATCAAAACGCTGGCGTTGGTGATTCACCTGAAGAAAGTGATGAACCAGTTGCTCGATAGAGTCATTTTCCAATAACGCTAATGCGCTTCTCAGCCGTTGTTTCATGGTATCTCCTCAACCACCGCGTTGAATTGATGGTTGTTAACAGTTAGCTGGATAGTGCTGATCTGCTTTCCGGCAGCCATTTTTTGCAACAACAGCAGAGATAATGGTGGCAACAAAGCGCCATCAATGATCGATTCCAGCATGCGTGCGCCATTTTCAGCACGGGTTGCCCGTTGCAGTATCTCTTCAACTACGTCATCACTAAGGGTGACTTCGGCATTGAAGCGTTGACGCAACAGGCTATCAAGGCGTGCCAGTTTGCCCTGAATAATGGTTTTCAGGGTGTCTTGTCCCAATGGTAGATAAGGAACCACTTCCATTCGCGCCAGTAATGCGGGTTTGAAGAACGCCGCCAGTTCAGGATAAAGCAGGTCATTCATCTCTTCCGGTTTATCGGCATTATCGACGATAGTTTGATAGCCCAAGTTGGAAGTTAAAAAGAAGACCACATTTTTACAGTCAATCACTCGGCCTTCCCCATCGGCCAACTCACCTTTGTCAAAAGCTTGGTAGAACAGGTTCAGTACATCAGGATGGGCTTTTTCCACTTCATCAAGTAGGACGACGGAATAAGGTTTCTGGCGAATAGCTTCGGTGAGTACACCACCTTCCCCATATCCAACATAGCCCGGAGGTGAACCAATCAGGCGGGAAACGGTGTGTTTTTCCTGAAATTCCGACATATTGATAGTGGTCAGATATTGACGTCCACCAAACATCAATTCTGCAATCTGTAAAACGGTTTCGGTTTTACCGACACCACTTGGTCCTACCAGCAAGAAGGCGCCCAATGGACGGCCGGGGCGGCGCAGGTCGGCCCTGGCAGTCAACAAATGTTGATGCAGGCATTTAATAGCGAGATCTTGTCCTTTGATGCTTTGTCCCAAATGAGTTGGTAGTTCAGTCACTACGGAGAGTTCACTTTGTGACAGGCGATTAAGTGGTACGCCAGTCCATTCAGCGATGACCGTCGCAATCTGGTTCTTATCCACATGAGGAGAAACGAGCGTTTGTTGTTGCTGTAATTGTTCCAACTGTTCATTGAGTTCAGCCAATTGTGCAATCAACTCTTCAGTTGTTATCTCGGCGGCGGCTTCGCTCTCTTTTGCCTCATCGGTTAATAGCTGACGGCGTAGTTCAATAATTTGCTGAACCAATTGCTGCTGTTGTTGCCAACTGGCTTCCAGTTCAGCCAATTTCTCTGTGGTTTCCTGCTGTTGTTGCTGTAATTCATCCAGCCTATCAATATGCTGGTTTAGCCCCAGGCGCTGTTCCCTTGTCAGCACGTCTGATTCCATCTGCTGCTGATGTAGTTGGTTTTTCAGGGCGGAAATTTGGCGCGGAGGTGCAGTCAGGTTGATGGCAACGCGAGCGCAAGCGGTATCCAGTACATCGATAGCTTTGTCCGGTAATTGACGCCCGGAGAGGTAACGGTCACTTAATACCGCAGAGGCTTTTAGTGCTTCATCATCGATTAATACGCCATGAGATTGTTCGTAAATTGCCCGCAGGCCACGCATAATAATGATGGCTTCTTCTGCGGTCGGTTCGGCCACTTTAACCAGTTGAAAACGGCGGGATAGGGCAGCATCTTTTTCGAAATATTTTTTGTATTCGCCCCACGTGGTTGCAGCAATTGTTTTCAATTCACCCCGTGCCAGAGCGGGTTTCAGCAGGTTGGAGATATCCAGTCCGCCTTGTTGATTACCGGCACCAATCAGGGTATGAGCTTCATCGATGAACAGAATAATCGGTACGGATGACTGATTTATTTCATTCATGATACCTTTGAAACGTTTTTCAAATTCACCTTTTATCGCCGCACCCGCTTGTAATGCTCCCAGATCCAGCGTCATCAATTCACTGTTACGCAGTTTTTCCGGTACTCGGTTATCGATAATGCGCAGAGCCAACCCTTCAATGAGAGCACTTTTACCGACGCCCGCTTCACCCACCACAATCGGGTTATTTTTACGGCGACGGCAGAGAATGTCGATCATTAGGTCGATTTCTCTGTCACGGCATAGAACAGGATCGAGTTTTCCCTGACGAGCTTGTTCCGTCATATTTTGAGTAAAACGGGCGAGCAGGTTGTCACTGCTGGTGGTAGCTTTGCCTTGCCCGTTTTTGTCGTTTTCCACAACCGGTTGTTCGGCGGAACCCGCGGTCCATTGGGTAAAATTCTGGCGTAACAATTCGCGGTTTATGCCCGATAAAAGACGTGCGGATTGTGGTGTCAGGTAGCGTAATGGGCTGAACAGCAAGGTCATCAGCATGACACCACTGCGCAATTCCTGATGCTGCATCTCAGTTGATGCTAACAGCCAGCTATCCTGTAACCATTCCACCAGCATTGGAGAGAAGCTAGGATAGGCCTGAACCATTGCTTGATGGTGAGGGATCATCTGATCAAGTTGCTCTTTCAGTAAATCGCTGTCTACTTCTGCTTGATTGAAGATCGCCCTGACATCACTAAGAGGCGTGTTGATCATTTGCAGTAGTAGCTGAGAAACCGTGATTTCAGGTTGCTGTTGGCTGACACACTGCGCTGCTGCCGCTTCCAGAGCATGCCGAGTCATCGGATTTAAGCGATTAACTAATGTAGGTAGATCAATCTGAATCATCGGTTCTTTCCTAGCTTAATAAGTTATTTAGCTGTTGTAAGATGTTCTGGGTTTGGTTGTGCAGACGGATAGCATAGAAGCCATAAACGATAGCGAGCAGCGTAATACCGCTCCAGAACAGATGTTTAATGGTCAGGCGCTTACCCAAGCGATAGCGATCATTACGCTCATTGGCGTTACTGTGGAGAATGATGGGTGGGGCTTCGCCCCGCAGCGCGTGCAGTTGTTGGTGTAATCGACGGAATAAACGTTCAAAGTCATCACTTTTCTGCGAAGCAACTTTGTAGCGACCACGGTAACCGAGGCAGAAACAGAGATAGATAAACTCTAGCAGATGTTGATAGCGCTGAGGTTCACCCATCAAACGATCTAACAACTGAAAGACTTTTTCACCACCCCAGGTTTCGTTGTGGAATTGCACCAACAGTGATTGTTGTAACCAGCCATTCTGACTGTTCCAACCATGCCCTAGTGCGGTTTCATCAATGAAGGTACAGAGCATGTAACGGAAAGAGACAATTGCACCTGGTTCATAACCTTTGGTTTGTAGAAGTTGTTCGATTGCCTGGATATCGGTAACGACTTGTTGATAGAGCTGGTCCGGCAGCGGTTGATCACCCATGTCTTTTAAACGCATGACCATGCCAAGCAGCGGTGTGGCGGCATCGATCATCGGATTCAGGCTTTCTCCGCGTAGCGGTAACTGATACTGACGATGTAGCGTCGTATCGGTTTCCATCTGCATCAAAATGGAGTTGTCATTCATGGCTTCGGTTTTCATTAGGCACTCCCGTTCCTAACCGCCCAGAATTGCATGTCTAATCCTGGGAACTCTCCCGAAACGTGAAAGGCGATGGAGTTACCTTTTAAAATGTCTTTCCATGCGTCGCCTTGTTGGTCAAGCCGGAAATAGGTGTAACCAGCATGATAAGGCAATTGACGAGGGGCAGAGGGAAGCGCAACCAGTGCTACGGCAGGCAACTGGATGCTGACCATTTCTCGGATCCTTTCAGCCGATGTAACTTTAGTCTGTTGAGCAAACTGGCGGAGTAATTGGTCATGTGGAACCTGAGCGCGGATTGCCAGAATGAATTCCGCGTTCGTCAAGACATTGCGATCATGGATGTGCGCCACCCGGATACCATTGGCTTGAGTTTGTAGCTTAATCGGAATCGCTCGCGGAGTCAGCACAACACCCATTGCTTCGCGCATGATGAGCATGACTTCCTCGAATGTTTCAGTCAGGTTGTCGTGTTTGTAAATCGGTACATTGCCGACCTGACGGGATTCATGAGTAAATGTTCTCAGTTCACCACAGGTTTGGATCAACTGAATGAAAAAATCTTGTGGATGCAAAATGGCTTGTCCTGCGTAGTGGCTAAACCACGGCTGAACTCGGTTAACTAACTGGAGCATCATAAATTCAGCAACATCAGCGACTCCTTGCTGGCCGGGAGAACCAATCCGGTTAGCGAGTGATCTGCCTCGTTCTGTCATTGCCCTATCCACTTCATCCATATATTTTTTTAATTGAGTGGAGACCCTGATAGATGTACAGGTTGGTACGAAATCATCATTCAATATGATAGTTCCGGTAGGAAGCTTTTCTATTATCTGGCATAGCGGTAGTACGGAAAAAGCACTGAGATCTTCTGAACCTTGTTTCAGAATCGGCGTCAGTTGTGCCAGCATGACTTGGCAGATATCACCGCCATCTGTATGCAAGTCACGGATATCTTCCATGTGTTCATGATAGCGCACAGCTCCTGCATGATTGGATTCTGAATGAGAGATTTCATTGAGAATATCGTTGGCTATTGGCAGTGCCAGATAGATATCTTTACTGTTGTTCTCGTGAATATTCACAACATCAAGCGGTTGAGGAGTTGCATCCTGATGAGGAATCGAGAACACTGTGCCGTCTGGCATGATACCACTGGCCTCGATGATACCGATGCGTCCCAGAGCGAGAAGGTCTTCGTCCAGCGTCAAAGAACTGAAGCCATAACTATAACTAGTTAAGAACGTCTGGCGGCTATGAGCTAGATAGTCATTATGTTTTTGTTGTTGCTGAAAGTGTTGTGGCTTGATGAATAATCCTTCGCGCCAAATCACCCGATTCTTACCTGGCATAGTTATTGTTCCTCTTTTCTAAGTTCAACTTCGCTCGCTCTGATATGCACCAGAATGTGGTACTGCTGTCCTGTGTCTTTCACACGGATAACCTTTTTCCATTCGGATTGATTAATATCGGCATAGCGAACGATAACGCCGATGTAACGGCTATTTTTTTCCAGCGGGATGACTGGCAGTGGCTTGTACTGCCCCGGCAATAAGGTGTAATCCTGATGGTCGATATAATTTTTCCCCAGCGCTTTATCCAGCTTGTCACTCGCTAGTTGGTCATAATCAGCAGCAAGTAGACGGGAATCTTCACTGAGATAGAGCAGATGCATTTCAACCGGAGTGGCTTCCCCATTTTTATTGAGGTTAATATCAGGTTCTGCCAGCAAAGTGATCGCGACGGTGGAAGGTAAGTTCGCAGGTTGACCAACAGGAGTCGATGGGTCCCAGACTACCTGTCCGACTTTCTTCGTTGCCTGCCATGCACTGCTACAACCGCTTAACATCAGCGCTGCCAGCAATACAAACCATACGGTATAGCAACCGGACCATGAGGTATTACCGCCGGAGAGCTTCATTACTGGCTATCCTCTAAACCTTGGCGCAAAGCACGGTCATAAGCTTGTTCATAGACTTCACCGAACAGTTTTTCGAATCCCTGTTGGCGGCTGGAAGCCAGTTCGCGGTAGTAATTGGTGTACATTTCCCATGCCCAGGTTGCATCTTTTTCCTGTGTCTCATTACTGCGGCGGTACTGGGAGAAACGACTCAGTAGATGTTCCGGTGAGAAAGCATCCAGCATAGTGTTCAAGGCGGCAGTGATCGCAATCCGGTTAGCCTGATAATGTAATTGCAAGTTATGTAAACTTTCAGCGACAGCGGAAGGGGCAGAGAGATGTACTGGGCTTTTTTGATCCGCAAACATCACCTGCATAGTGGTGTTGTAATCCATGTTCAGCCGTAGCGGATTATCTTCGATAGGGCGCAATTGCTTATCGCGCAGCCCATGCTGTGTACGTTGCAGTACCAGTAGACCTTCAATGGCTGCTTTCATGGTCTTACCCATTTCTTCCAGAAAGTCATTAGCCTGTTGGCTGTTATGCAAAGGCAATTGTGTGTTCAATCCTCGCATTAGTGGTGTGATAGCAACATGTTGCTGTTCCATATCTTGAAACTGTTCATTAAAAGGCGAAGAGATACCGGGTAAATCAACAAAATCCTGATCCATAGCATTGCCTCTGTTATCTGAGAGGGAAGAGAAAAATAATGGGGTACGGTAGTGGTCTTGTTGCAAGCTTCGGTCTACCTCGTTACTCACTGGTGTTTGGTCCAGTGTAGTCAGATTTTCGCTATCGAGAACCTTGAGCGGATCGTGACTGAAATCGTGTTTAATGGTGGGTGCCAAAGAACCATGATCGGTGAAAGCGGTATCTTGAGCAGGATCTTTTTCCATCATTGCGTCCAATGGATTGCTATAGCTGGAAACCAGTGATTCCGGTGATACTGTCATGGGATCAATGCGATCTGCATCAGAAAAACTGATATAACTTTTGATCACTAGTTTACCAATAGTAATTTCATCCGCTTGTTGCAGGCGGATGAAACCGGCACCAGCAATCAGGGGTGACTGATTCACAAATAGGGGACCCGCGATCATTTGTAAGCAAAATGCGCCATCACGCCACTGGATAGTAAATTGTGATGGATTGATATTACCCTGTTGATCTTGAACGGACCAAAGATGGCTTTCACTGCTGCCAACTGTGCCACCTTGAGTAGAGAATAGGCAGCTAGCCGCTTTGCCGCTTTCCAGTTGATCGCTGTTGATCACTCGTAATGAGAGAGTTGGCTGTTGTTTTTCCATCGTCTTTATTCACTCACTGAAATCGTGATAAAGGGTTTCTTTTCCGGCTCGCCGAGAAAGCTGGTCCACCCTAGGTTATTGTTTAATTTCGTGCCAAGTACCATGCCGCCTGCTTGGTTTTCGGCCAATCCAAGACGCAGATCCCAAGCCAATTGATCACGCAGGACAAAACAGAGAAACATCACTAGTGGCAGGAAATTCTTGCCGTCCGGGAGAAATGACAAGAAATGTTCACGTGAGAGGTCATTGATACATAACGTAAATTTACTATTACAGCTTCTCACCCATGAACCGAGAAAAAAATTTCTTCCTATTACGGACTGCTCAATCTTTGGTTTCCGACCTTTTATTTTCAGCATTCCACCCAAGCGGTTTTGTTGTGACGGCTCGATAGCGACTTTTCTGAGCTGCCAACCATGTACCGTAACATCCGATAGATCAAAACAATGTGAAACCAGGCTGCACATTACTTCTGGTGATCGACCGGGGCTAGCTAACAGGCCGGCATAGGCCAGCATTTTGCTATGGTTGATCTTCAAATGAGAACGGTTCACATCACTACCAAGTCCCACCAGAGCAAACATACGTTGAGAAAAATCGTCTTGTCCGTTTTTGTCAAAACAGATGTAATAACGGTATTTCCGCCAAATCTGATGAAGGATAACGATTGAGCGGTGATTGAAAACATTAAGAAAATTAGTTAGTTGGTTTTCATCCTGAGCATCTTCCCATGCTAACGAATCAAGGTAGTAACCTGGCATAGGCGATTGGCTGCCATGTAGCCCAAGAAAAGAGACTTCCATCTGGAAACGCCCTTCCTTGGAACGTTTTACAGAGATGACATCTCTGGTTGGGAAAGCCAGGCTGGCACTGGATTTAAATCGGATTGCTTCACGGTCTGGGCGGTTAGTTTGCCCAGTTTTTTCCCACGCTACCGCCAATTGGTTGAGTAGCTCGACCAATTGATAAAAGTTATATCTTGATATATCCAGTGTTTGATTTTCTGGCGAGTTTTCACTCGTTACATCAACGCATGTTGACCTGTCTGTTCCAGCCATTGATAACATTCCTGATTATCTAAATTGATTACCTTCAACATGTGGAAGGAGTTAACACTGGCATATAAGACAAAGAAGCGTGACAGTATGTTGCAAAATAGATAGAGTTCACCTTCAGAGCTGAAAGCCTGTTGCCGGATATACAATGTTGATTCTAGTCCGCGTACTGGCAGTCCTTTAAACAGACGATCTATTGGTTTTGTTTCAATCCGCTCGATTGCATCCAGCCGTTTTTGTGATGACCGAGATGACTGCCGGTTATGCAGACTAGGAAGATCATAAGTACGTAATACCTGTTTCAGTGCGTCTTTATCCAGTAATGTCATATAATTCAGTGACATATTCGAAATAAGTGACCAGTGGAACTTACCGCTCATCAGTGGATAAAGTGGAACAGACGGACGGGTTATGTTGCGGAATGAGGCAAGTGACGGGCTTCCTTTGGAAGGGTAATCAATATCACCTACCCGTAGTTGCAGTGGCAGTTCGCGGTTGGTACAAGTTAGTCGAATCGAGACATTTTCTTCACTTAATAGAAGTTGGGATTCATCACCACGAACAAAAGAGATGTAATGTTCAAGCCCTTTGCGGAATGGGGACTCCTTGATTCTGATCCGGAAATAGCGAGTATTGAGTTCGCTTTCGTGTTCGATTTGATGATGAAAACTTTCAAATGGCACATAGGACCGTCTACCATCCAGCCCTAGTTTAGGTTTACCATCAGGCCCGACTAACCAGCTTTCTACTTTATCAATGGAGAAAATATCGTAGCGATCAGGATTACTATAACTTGCTCTTAGTGGATATTCAGACTGACTGCCATTTAGCTGAATAACTTCACCATCCATTGGAAAGAGATTGATTGCCGGAACACAATGCAGCCGAAAAGTATCCTGACGAATTTTAATTTCTGGTGGCAGTGCTTCTGAAAAATAGAGATTCAGTGTGAAATCTGTGGCTTTAAGATCTGCCGGTAACTTAGGAAAACCAGTAACATCGAAAAATAAAAAACCTTCGGAAAAACAGAAGTACTCTTGTAAAACGCGATAACCCATATAGGCATTTTTCGGGTAAGGCAATAGAGCATCTTCCCGATTAAAACCTACTGGAACGAAGTCGAAATCCGGCAATGGAATCGTGGTATCGCCTACGACAAGTTTTGCATCTTCAAGGTAATAACTGAGCCAGAAATAGAGTTGTGTACTGCTGTAATCATCGCCACTTAGATAAAAACGCAGCTTGTCAAGTTGCAGTTCCTGTAAGTTAAGTTCTTTTTTTGAGGTGAAATTCAGGCCGATGACACCTTGCTCGTTACTATTATTGACCGAAATGTCCCGGATAGACATTGGAAACAGCCAGACATCGCGACATAAGGTGAAAGTACAACGATTGCCTTGACCTGTTTTTTGAGTATTAGTATTGCTTAAATAAGTATCTTCATCCTCATCATCTTCGCTAGCATCCGCCAGTAGACGACTCTTAATTTGAGTTCCGCGTTGGATCTGCGTAGCTTGTGTGGTGGCACTATCATCAGGCGTATATTGGATAATGGTCATGCTAGGCGTTGGCCGCAGGTAATTTGGCCATAGCATATGCAACAATCCATGAGTGAGTTCAGGGAATTCATCATCAATTTTTGCCCGTAAATTACCTGCGAGAAAGGCAAATCCTTCCAATAGACGCTCAACATCCGGGTCAGAGCCTTGTTCAGACAAAAATGAGGCGAGGTGAGGATGTTCAATTGCGGCTTGTCGCCCCAATTGCCTAAGGTAATCCAACTCCTCTCTAAAATATTTTTCAAGTGACATTTTATTGAGTCCGCTCTAGGCAATAACGCCGGTTGTTATCCAGTTGAATGTTAAATTCAACAACGTCATGAATATCATCCAGGGATACCTGCGCACTGATGTGAAAACGTAACAGCAGCGGATCACTATCATCATGGATTGCACTGACAGTGACTGACGATATTCTTGGTTCATAATTTCTGATGCAATGCACTATTGCTTGCTCAATACTCTGTTTAAAGTCAGTTGCCGTGGTTGTGGCATCATTGAGATCAATGACGCCAAGATCAACCGCACTCTGACAAGCACCCGGATGAGTATTGAGAACATGATTCAGGTGCCGTTTTATGGAGTTGAGCAGTTCACGCATTCTTGATTGGCGGGAAGAACCGGAGTTCTTCCCCTGAATACGCTCGAACAAGCTGGCAGAACCTTCTCTATTCCAACTGTATAGCGTAGCCATGACTGATTACTCCTTATCCAAGCGACCTACTAATGACAACTCAAAGCTAGCTCCCATATATTTAAAATGAGGGCGAACTTGCATTGCCACTTGATACCAGCCTGGATCTCCTTCCACATCCAAAACTTGGATTTGGGCAGAACGAAGAGGGCGACGGCTACGGACATCCGTTGGTGGATTTTCCTGATCAGCAATGTACTGTTTCAGCCAGGTGTTCAGTTCACGCTCCAAATCCTGACGCTCTTTCCAGGAACCAATCTGCTCGCGCTGCAACACTTTGATGTAGTGTGCAAGACGGTTGATGATGAACATATAGGGCAGTTGAGTACCCAGTTTGTAGTTGGTTTCAGCCATTTTCCCTTCGCGAGTATTTGGGAAAACTTTTGGCTTCTGAACTGAGTTAGCAGAGAAGAATGCAGCGTTGTCACTGCCTTTACGCATTGTCAGGGTGATAAAGCCCTCTTCCGCCAATTCGAATTCACGGCGATCGGTAACTAAAACTTCTGTTGGGATCTTAGCCTGGATCTGTCCCATTGCTTCGAATAGGTGAACCGGCAGATCACTGACAGTCCCCCCGCTTTGTGGTCCGATAATGTTCGGACACCAGCGATATTTGGCGAAGCTGTCAGTCAAACAGGCTGCCAGTAGATAAGCGGTATTACCCCACAGGAAATGCTCATGATCTTTGCTGACATCTTCCTGATAGTTAAAGTTTTTGATTGGGTTTTCAATCGTTGAATAAGGTAGACGCAACAAGAAGCGCGGTGCAGTCAGACCAAGGTAACGTGCATCCTCCGATTCGCGCAGCGAACGCCATTTAGTGTGTGCCGGGCCTTCGAAGACAGATTTCAGATCCTTAATCGCTGGTAACTCGGTAAAACTGCTGATACCAAAGAAATCAGGTGAAACGGAAGAGAGGAATGGCGCGTGAGCCATTGCGCCAACCGCACTGACGTATTGCATTAGTTTGATATCGGGTGAGCTATTGCTGAATGCATAGTTACCGATGACCGCAGCGACCGGTTCACCACCAAACTGGCCATAACCTGTTGAATAAACATGCTTGTATAAGCCTGACTGAATGATTTCTGGTGAAAATTCGAAATCTTCCAGTAACTCTTCTTTGGTTGCATGGATGATGTTTATTTTGATGTTTTCACGGAAATCTGTGCGATCAACCAGCAATTTCAGCGAACGCCAGGATGATTCCAGTTCTTGGAACTCTTTAGCGTGCATAATTTCATCGACTTGAGTGCTGAGTGTTTTATCAAGCTCAACAATCATTCTATCAACGACAAGCTTGTTGACAGGCTCTTCGCTAGTACCGGTATCCAAAATACTGCTGATAAAAGCGGCTACACCCTGTTTCGCGATGTGGTAGCCATCATTTTCCGGCGTCATTCTTGCTTGAGACATGATCTCGTCAAGCAAAGAAGTCGTGGACCCTGGGGTTAATGTTGTACTGCTCTCTTCATGCAAGGACATGTTAAAAACTCCTTTTCAGTCAATTACTTTTGATTGACGATTTCAAGCTCTTTTAGAAGTTGTTCGCGGACTTTTTCATCACCCAATAATTCCTGTAGGCGGGTGCGAAATGCCGGAATATTTCCTAGTGGCCCTTTTAGTGCGACGAGCGCCTCACGCAGTTCTAAAAGTTTATTTAATTCAGGCACTTTCTTCGCCACGTTATCGGGTGAAAAATCATTGAGTGATTTTATTTCTAGGTTAACTGGCAGGTCATCTCCGTTATTATCATTAAGACGATTGGGGACACTAAAAGTGAGATTGATATTGGCCTCATTCATCACGGCATTAAAGTTATTCTTGTTCACAGAAACAGCTTGCCGTTCTTCAATTGGCGTATCTTCTTTTGTTCCTTTGAGGTCACCAACGATAAGTAGGTTAAGGGGTAATTCAATTTCGGCGACTTGATCACCAGTATTCGGAACGTATTTGATATTAATTCTTTCTTTCGGCGCTACGCTACCTGAACCATTTTTACTCATATTTGAATCCTTTGGGTAATACAATTAGTCAATTAGGAATTATCTGATAACAATATTGATGAGAGAGCTGACCTTGATACCTACCTATATGTGACGGAGAACATAAAATTCCCCCTGACTAAAAAACGGGAGATTCACTGCATTGAGTTGGATAGTAAGCTGACTTTTATGAGCATATAGATAAATACGGAATTCAGAATATTCTTACTCATCGAGCAATAGCATCAATATAGATGTGCTCTGCAAAGCAGAGTTTCGCATTTTGTTTTTTTATTGTAAAGCTAAAATATATGTAGATATACCTCTCTATTTGGCATTTTGATGATTTTATTTTATTTAGCAATAAGTTACATCTTGGTTCTTTCTTAATCACTCCCTTGTTTGAAGTACTCTATAATAGGTATAGAACAGCATGCGTTTTTTTATATTTATGACATTTTATGATTTTTTGTTTCATTATGTAACAAAGTATTTCTAAGTGTATTTTTGTTTATATTTTGTAAGTTAAGTTAATAATGGAAATATTATTTCCATTATTAACTAAGTGGAAAAGTTTAATTTTTTGATCCAGTTATCAATTTTTAATTGAACAAAATATAATTTAGACCAAAATCACAAAAATACTTTAATTTCATATAGATATGAAATTATAGCTAACAATCAAACTGGCATTTATAGTTTATTTTCCTGAAAATAAATAAAATAATAGATTTATTATCTTAAAATGGTATTAATTATAATATTTTTATTTGTTAGTGATGGTTCAA
The DNA here is from genome assembly GCF_025384885.1 of Photorhabdus kleinii. NCBI lineage: Bacteria > Pseudomonadati > Pseudomonadota > Gammaproteobacteria > Enterobacterales > Morganellaceae > Photorhabdus > Photorhabdus kleinii. Next base: position 13,565 of record NZ_JAJAFY010000043.1, on the reverse strand, counting down.
TGATTTTGCAATTTATATTTTATTTTGAAACGAGCCGGTTGGTATTTATTATCCATTTCAGCGTTCAATACATTTGTCAGTGATTTTTCCCAACATGAAATAATCACTATTGAAATTAATATGATCGCTACCTTAATGTTGACACAATCTCTATAAAGGATATTTCTATGCCAACTCCATGTTATATTTCCATCACCGGAAAAACACAGGGCAATATTACTGCGGGTTCATTCACTGCTGAATCAGTAGGCAATATTTACGTTCAGGGCCACGAAGATGAAATGCTGGTTCAAGCATTTGATCATGTCGTCACCGTACCAACTGATCCTCAATCAGGTCAGCCTTCAGGTCAGCGTGCTCATAAACCATTCCGTTTTACAGTTGCATTAAATAAATCTGTTCCATTGCTTTATAACGCGTTGGCTTCGGGTGAAATGCTGACGAGTGTAGTATTGAAATGGTATCGCACTTCTGTTGAAGGGAAACAAGAGCATTTCTTCACGACGCAGTTGGAAGATGCCACTATTATCGACATTGATTGCCAAATGCCTCATTGTCAGGACCCAACAAAATCTGAATTTACTCAGCTGGTTCGTGTTTCTCTGTCTTATCGTAAGATTAATTGGGAGCATACAACCGCAGGTACTTCCGGCGCAGATGATTGGCGTGCACCTATTGTTGCTTGATAGGTAATGTAATCATTCAGCCAATGAAATATCTCTTCATTGGCTGAAAAGCTTAATTTTTCTTTATTTTAAGTTGAAGATTTTTAATAACTGTCTTCAACTTCTTTCAGCTTTTTTGATTTTTTTTCTTTCTCTCCCTTTCATTTTTTACACGTACTATTTAACGATATTACTTAATGATCTCGATAACATTCGGTCATTTTTTCTGGCTTTTCTTTTGATTATTTTTCCATATAGTGAGTGTTAACATTTTTCAATCTCTGTTCCTGATTGGTGATTTTGTGAACATCAACATAAGATCTTGTATATTTAATTGTTCGTTTAATGTCTTGTTTTTTTAATTGCACAATTCTTGTTGTTTGTAATTACGTAAATACTACTTATGATTTTCAGTGAAAATGCAGATAACATTACTCATTAAATATTACATTAGGTCCGGTCAGAATTTTTCACTTATCCTAAATTTTAATTAATATGACTAAAGAGATCGCTAGGAGTAAAGGTAAGGAGTCTGACATTTTTGTCGCTAATAGGGCTATAATAGGGCCTTACCATCTGTCCCATCTACTGGGATGGGTTTTTAGTTGTCAGGTACTCTATCTGGCAATCAACCTATTCTCTGCTCTGGGGTCTGAAATTAATGCTAAGTTATCGTCACAGTTTTCATGCCGGTAATCATGCTGATGTACTGAAACACACTGTACAAAGCTTGATCATTGAATCTCTTAAAGAAAAAGAGAAACCTTTTCTCTATCTGGATACGCATGCCGGTGCGGGCCGCTATCAACTCAGTAGTGAACATGCTGAACGTACCAGTGAATATCTGGAAGGGATTGCCCGCGTCTGGCAGCGTGAAGATTTACCGCAGGAGTTGAACGCTTATATGAGTGCAGTAGCTGCACTGAATCAGAGTGGCAACTTACGTTACTATCCAGGATCGCCTTTAATCGCCCGCCATTTGTTACGACAGAATGATAAGTTCAATCTGACAGAACTGCATCCGAGTGACTTTCCTCTAATACGTAATGAATTCTCCCGTGATAACCGCGCCAGAGTTGTGCGTGAAGATGGTTATCAGCAATTAAAATCACAATTGCCACCACTGAGTCGCCGCGGATTCATTCTTATTGATCCACCTTATGAACTGAAATCGGATTACCAAGCGGTTGTACAGGCTGTTCAGGAAGGCTATAAACGTTTTGCAACTGGTGTTTATGCATTGTGGTATCCAGTGGTGTTACGCCAGCAAATCAAACGGCTGGTTAAAGAGCTGGAAGCAACTGGCATTCGCCGTATTCTACAAATTGAGTTGGCTGTCCGGCCTGATAGCGATCAGCGAGGCATGACCGCCTCTGGCATGATAGTGATTAACCCACCTTGGAAACTGGAACAGCAGATGAAATCGGTGTTGCCGTGGTTACATCAGGTTCTGGTGCCGGAAGGAATGGGTCACACTTTGGTTAAATGGGTGGTGCCAGAATAGCTTTTAACAATGGCAGCGAGAGCCAAAACCATCGCGACTGCTTGATATTTTTTGCCATAATAGGCTTTGGGTATTAACTCCCTTGAATTGATTAGATGGAAACAATCCGGATGAGCAAACATTACGACTATATAGCGATTGGTGGTGGCAGTGGTGGCATAGCATCAATTAACCGTGCGGCTATGTACGGGCAGAAATGTGCCCTAATTGAAGCTAAGGCATTGGGTGGAACGTGTGTCAATGTGGGCTGTGTTCCGAAGAAAGTGATGTGGCATGCGGCGCAAATTGCTGAATCTATCCACCAATATGGGCCAGATTATGGCTTTGATACGACAATCAACCGCTTTAACTGGAAGACACTCATTGCCAGTCGCACTGCTTATATCGATCGTATCCACCAGTCTTATGGGCGTGGCTTGGGTAACAATAAAGTTGATGTGATCCAGGGGTTTGCCCATTTTGTTGATGCACATACGGTTGAAGTGAATGGTGAAAAAATCACCGCAGATCATATTCTGATTGCGACAGGTGGCCGCCCTGTGCGGCCTGATATACCAGGATCAGAATATGGTATTGATTCTGATGGTTTTTTTGCATTGGAAGAGATGCCAAAGCGGGTTGCGGTTGTTGGCGCAGGTTATATTGCCGTAGAAATTGCTGGTGTATTGCATGCTCTTGGTAGTGAAACTCATCTATTTGTGCGTCAACATGCACCGTTGCGTTCTTTTGATCCGATGATTGTTGAAACACTCTTGGAAGTCATCAATACCGAAGGACCTACTTTGCATACAGAATCGGTGCCAAAATCAGTAAGTAAAAATGCGGATGGTAGCCTGACCTTGCAACTGCAAAATGGCAAAGAACAAACCGTTGATACCCTAATCTGGGCTATTGGCCGTGAGCCCGCAACGGATAATCTGAATTTGTCTGTAGCCGGTGTTGAGTTGAATGAAAAAGGCTACATCAGAGTTGATGAATACCAGAATACGAATGTGAAAGGTATTTATGCAGTAGGTGATAACACCGGTGCAGTGGAATTAACCCCCGTAGCGGTTGCAGCAGGTCGTCGTTTGTCTGAGCGCTTGTTTAACAATAAACCAGAAGAACATCTGGATTACACCAATATTCCAACTGTCGTATTCAGCCATCCGCCTATTGGTACTGTGGGGCTGACTGAACCTCAGGCGAAAGCGCAATTTGGTGAAGAGCAGGTGAAAACTTATCAATCTTCTTTTACTGCGATGTATACCGCTGTCACTCAACATCGCCAGCCGTGCCGGATGAAATTGGTATGTGTCGGGCCGGAAGAGAAGATTGTTGGCATTCATGGTATCGGCTTCGGAATGGATGAAATGCTGCAAGGTTTCGCTGTTGCATTGAAGATGGGGGCAACGAAGAAAGACTTTGATAACACGGTTGCAATTCATCCCACTGCGGCGGAAGAGTTTGTTACTATGACACGTTAGTGTAGGAATCCCACCTGCACACCTTCCATCCTCTGGAAGATGCTGAATTAGGCCAGGATTAGTTCTGGCCTTTTTTATGCCCATTCACCAACCTCCTAGATTTTATCGGAGTTACTTTCAGCAGATAGAGTAATAAAGTCTGATTTAAGAATGGCGGTGATAGACTAGCGATGTAGTCTTTCTAAGCACGAAAGTGTTCCATGATTGGTTAGACCCTATTGCTCATGCATTTTCTGCACATATGATTTTTCCCTACCAGAAGTTATCTGAAATCCTGTGCGTAAACGCCCGCTTAACTGCGATTATGAGCTAATCAGGGAATTAGTCGGCACTTTGCAATTTAGTTTTTTCTAGATATATAACTATCTGAAAATATGAGTATTTTAATTATACGAAAAGGGGAAAGTGAAAGCTGTCACTATCTGAGGGAAAAACATGTCTTATAGCCGTATAGGAAGCGCTAAATATCAAAAAAGGAGTCCAATAATGAACTCCCTTGTTTGCAAGTGGAAATCTATAGTCATTCATCAGTATCTTCGGTTTCGGAGGTGTTCATAATGTCTGCAATCATCTGATCTGCCGCCTCTTTTGCTTGCTCGTTTAATCTTAGTGCTTCTTGATCTATATCAACTTTTCCTTGAAGAACTATTTTATTGATGTTGGCTCATGAGCCAACATCAGTTGGGGTCACGAGTGCATTTTTATGAGCTTTGTTAATAGCTGTTGCTGTTACAGTATTTGCAACATTTGTGTCGTATTCTTCTTCGAGAGCTGTGTAAGCACTTATCTCGTGTAGTATACGACCTGTTCCTGTACTTTTAGTCATGTCGATTTACCTTTGGTGAGTCTGGATCAATCAGTCTTAATTTGAAAATTAACTGCTTGAGCAGTTAGAGCTAGCAGAACCACGGCGAAATCAAATTGTTAGAATAAAATAACGTTCGTAATAGTATTAGTTAGGAACTTGACTTAAGTGTATAGCTAAGTAAGCAGGTAGTTGATTGATGTCGTTTTGATGAAGCAATTTTCCCATTTTAGGTAACATTTTCACTCCTGTTTAGAGTGGGGGCTTAGGGGGTGACTACATGGTAAGTATTTTCAAAAAATTAGTCATAATTATTAACCTATAAATATGGACTTTTTGCTTTTCTGTGACTAATATTATTAAAATATTATTTTTTTAGTCACTGCAATGCGTTGGTTGATATAATGGTGAAAAACAATGATTAGTTCAAATGAACTAGTAGCGTTGTCTAGATTAGCTTTATCCGGCAAAGAGTCTGATGTAAGGCTTTATCTTGCGAAATTGGTACGTAAATTAAGAAAAACGGAGCCACAATTAGGCACTGAAATAGAAGGTCTACTCAAATCTCAACCTGCCAGGTCTAACAGTGTTTTTCGTCGCAAACAGCGTTCTGAAGAAGAGACAGGGTTGTTTGAACCCAACATAGACAATGCTATTCCCTTACTAAAGTCATTTGATTGCTCTATTTCTGGGGAAGAGCCTTTACTTGATAAAAAGTTAAAGCAAACCTTAACGAATATACTTAAAGAAAGACAATCTAGTGAGCTATTAAATGAAAGTGGCCTATTTCCTACAAGTTCTATAATTTTTCAAGGTCCTCCTGGCGTTGGTAAGACCATGACTGCTAGGTGGTTAGCAGGAAAACTAAATCTCCCATTCTATGCTCTTGACTTAACCGCAGTAATGAGTAGTTACTTAGGTAAAACTGGTAGCAACTTACGTAAAGTTATCGATTTTGCTAAGTCACACCCCTGTGTTCTGTTGTTAGATGAAATTGATGCAATTGCCAAACGTCGAAGTGATGAAGGTGATGTTGGAGAACTAAAGCGTTTAGTGACTGTAATGCTACAAGAATTAGAAGATTGGCCAACAGGTGGTCTTTTAATTGCTGCAACAAATCACCCAGAGTTAGTCGACCTTGCCTTATGGAGAAGATTTGATGTTGAGATTTTCTTTGAAAATCCTAGCGAATCCTTTGTAACTGAAGCTATTTATAAATTCCTAGGACAGGATAAAGATGAGTTTTTACCTTGGATCGATTTAATTCAATTAAGCTTGGTTGGAACTTCATATAGCAATATTCGTAGGGTCATTTATAAACTTCGGAAGATGAAGATTCTAAATCCTAAGGATTTTGAGCAAAACATACTGAGTTATGTTCTGCCGGATATTGAAATGAAAACTAGAGCAGAAAGGATTGAGCTAGCAGTTAAGGCTGTTTCAGAAATAGGAATGTCACAGCAAAAAGCAGCAAAAGTATTTGGATGTAGTCGAGACACGATCCGGAAGCGATTGAACTAAAAGGACTCGTAAGGAAAGTAAATGCCGAAGAAAAACTATATTATTGGTAAGGCTGAAGAGCTAACAAGTTTGACGCCACCTCCTAGAATTCCCCCTTCAAGTAGAGGGCTATATACTATTGAGGAGTCAATTACACGGTTAGTACCACAATTTGAGCATGTGGTTGAAGAGCTTAAACAATATGAAAGCTCGATATGTCCGCGAGATTATGTTGTTACAAAGCTTACTTTACACCCGTCATATATAGCAAAAGGCCACTTTCCTAAACGTTTGTTGAGAGAAATAGGCGTACACTCTATTGGGAGTCGTGCTACTGAAGTAAGACCGGATCGCTGGACAAAAAAAGGTCAACCTAAAATATCGCCATCGACGGCTCTTTATATTGCCGGAAAACGTGAGCAGCTTAAACAATTCGGCCAGAAACTAAAAGATTTTACAAATGAAACTCCTGGTTCTGATGATTTGCAGAAAATATGGAGTATCGAAACTATAGAACCAGACTCGAAAGTTAAACCAGGTCTAGTAGAGAAACCTGTAGAGTTTGAAGTAGGTGTCCAGTTAATTCCTGGTAGCTCAAGTGACTTTATTAAGGCTTCTGTACTAACTTATTCCCGTTCAATAGGCTTTGTACCAGATGAAGATATATCAATAATGGTATCAAACTTATGGTTTGTGCCAATGATGGGCTCAGAACAACATCTCAGGCAGTTAGCGAAACATCCATTTGTGCGTGTTGTAAGGCCGATGCCTATGCTAAGGGCATTTCAGCCAATGGTTCGCTCTATGTCCGTACCTTCTCCGGTTCAATTACCTTCAGAGCCACCATTAGCAAATGATGTAAGAGTTGCCATATTAGATGGAGGATTGCCAGTAAGTCACCCTCTGCACCCTTGGGTTCGAGATTATAAATTATCTGACGCTCAAGCATCTGACTGCGAAGGTGGGCCAGAACATGGAATTGGTGTTTCGTCCGCTTTCCTTTTCGGACCTATTGAACCTGGTAAAACTCCTGCACGACCATACTCATATATTGATCATCATAGAATCTTGGATTCATATATTGATAAAGAAGATCCTTTTGAGCTTTATCGGACACTTGGGCATATTGAAGACATTCTTCTTTCCCGACAATACGAGTTTATAAACTTAAGTTTAGGACCTGATTTAGCTATTGATGATGATGAAGTTCATGCATGGACTTCCTTGCTAGACAGCTACCTTGCTGATGGAGAAACTTTCTTTACCGTTGCTGCTGGTAATAATGGAGAAGCAGATCATGCAACCCAACTCAATAGAATCCAAGTACCTTCTGATTGTGTAAATGCTGTAGCTGTTGGTGCTGCTGATACATTGCGACCTGAATGGGCTAGAGCTCCATATAGTGCTATTGGGCCAGGTAGGGCACCAGGCAGAGTAAAACCTGATTTACTGGGTTTTGGGGGATCCCCGAAAGATTATTTTCATGTATTAGCCTCAAGTTCTCAGCCTAGAACAGTTCCAGTACAAGGAACCAGTTTTGCTTCTCCTTACGTTCTTCGCAATGCAGTCGGAATAAGAGCCGTGATGGGGCATGAGTTATCTCCGTTAGCTATTAAAGCTCTCTTGGTTAACTCTGCCGATAGTCAAGGTCATGATGTGTCAGAAGTTGGTTGGGGGAAAGCACCTGATAATGTAGAACAGTTAATAGAATCGCCGGATGGTGTTGCGCGTATTTTGTATCAAGGTGAGTTGAGCCCTGGAAAGTATTTGCGGGTACCGTTGCCTATTCCAGATTCTGGGATTAATGGAAAAGTTACCATCAAAGCAACATGCTGTTTTTCTACTCCTGTAGATCCTCAAGATTCCTCTATGTATACAAAAGCTGGCGTTGAAATTAGTTGGATTCCGAAGGATGGAAAACTGAAGGAGTCTTTTTTTCAACAAGTAAAGATTGCGACAGAAGCAGAGCTAAGGCGTGATGCGGCGAAATGGGAATCTGTTTTGCACGCTCAAAAATCTAAATTTGGTAACAAACTAGAGAAACCCGCTTTCGAGCTTCATTATATGGCTAGAGATGGTGGCGGGGCTATTGATGGCGCCAAAGCACCGATAATCAAATATGCATTTGTTGTAACTTTGGAAGCTCCAAAACATAAGCAATTATTCACCGATATTTTGCAATCCTATGCTGATATTCTGACAGAGATACAGCCAAGGGTATCAATCATTCCACAAGTTCAAATTTAATGCTTTCAGTAGGTTAAAATCTAGCCCTACTGCTTCCTATGCTAAATCGCTGGTCTAGATGCTTTATATTGAACACTGTATTTGACTTCAGTCCGGTAATTTGTACTGATATTGTTGAGTCATCTTTGCTAGCTGATTGTACAAACTGCCTATGTTTACAAATTTTTGTGTACTCATCCAAACGGAGTTCAGACAAAGCACACAAGGTAACTTTAGTCCTTACTATTTTCTCAGACGTCCTCAGCTTAAAGGTATTTAACCTGAGGTTTGCTTAAGAAGGGAACTAAGTGCCTGAGGCACGATCAAAGTTTTTGTCAAAGAAAACAAAATCGTGAGATCCTCAGGCATGTCTAATTTAGAAGAGCTTTACTGTGGCGTCGATGACTTTTGCCAAAAATTTATTCCTCTCTGGCATCAACAGTTAATTGAAAATGGCTTGCTCAAACGTCGCCGCGACGCTTCCCTTTCTCTCAGTGAAGTGATGACGATACTCATTTTATTCCACATGAGCCATTATCGTGATTTTAAAACGTTTTATATTCAGCATGTTAAACACTATCTTCAGGCCGATTTTCCCCGGTTGGTCAGCTACACCCGGATGTTAACCTTGAAACAAAGGGCGCTCATTCCTCTCTGTGCTTTTCTTTCGTCACGCAAGGCCCAAACCCAGGGTATCGCCTTTATTGATTCAACCAAAATTGCTGTTTGTCACAATCTCCGTATTCCCCGTCATCGCGTATTTGAGGGTGTCGCACAGCGAGGGAAAACGAGTACAGGCTGGTTTTATGGCTGTAAACTTCATCTGGTTATCAATGATTGTGGTGAACTTTTAGCGGTTAAGCTGACCTCAGGAAATAAAGATGATCGTCATCCCGTCAAAGCGCTGGTACAAGGGTTAACAGGGTGTTTGTATGGCGATAAAGGGTATTTGTCACAGGCCTTGTGTGATGAACTGGAAGCAGAAGAAATAACGTTAATCACTCATGTCCGCAGTAACATGAAGGCAAAAGCGTTATCTCTGTGGGATAACCTGATGTTAAGAAGGCGATTTTTAATAGAAAGTGTGCCGCAGGCATACAAACTAGCCGCATAGGAAATGCAGCCAGTATGTAGCGTAAGCTCAGGAGGAGATGGTGGCAGGCCCACCGAAGTCTGCTGTCGGAAGCCGGCTTCAAACTACCTCAAGCGGCTGCCGTAAAGAGCGGGGGTCGTGAGCGTTGAGGTCAAAGCGCGAACAAAAAAAAGTTCGGCAGGTAGGGTACAGAGAGACGAGTAAAACCGAACCTATGTGGACGCGTCGTAAAGAAGAGAGTTGACATCAAAACCGGGGGCGTTTCTATCTTCCGGGATAAATCTGTGAGTGGATCCGAATGCTGCGCAGGTGGTGTCCGGCGTAGAGTGGGCGTGACTTTGTATCGGGTTCTTTCTGGGAACTGCGGGAACCTGTCATCACGATGTTAAGGAAGAAATGCAAGTCACTAAATTGACAAGTATGAGAGTACCGAAGCGTGATACAGGGGCGGAGTGACTCGTAGTAGTGAGGAAATATTTGTAATGAATGTGGAGCGAAGGGGTCACGTCAGGCAGCCTTACCCGGTATCCAACTGTCAGGCAGGAGGAGATACGGAGGTTAAGGCAAAGCCGTTTGTCATTGATAAAAGGGAGGTGTACCGTGCTTGGTTATTGGTTAAGGCCAATCAAGGTGCGGCAGGCGTGGAGGGTCAAACCCTCGCGGATTTTGAATCAAACTTAAAAGGGAATTTGTATAAACTCTGGAACCGCTTATCATCGGGCAGTTATTATCCGCCCCCAGTAAAAGGTGTCGCCATTCCCAAGAAATCGGGAGGTGAACGCCTGCTGGGTATTCCTACTGTAGCGGATCGTGTGGTACAAATGGTGGTCAGGCTTCATTTCGAACCGCTTGTTGAGCCTCATTTTCTGCCGGATTCTTATGGCTACCGCCCGAATAAATCGGCGATTGATGCCATCCGAGTCACAAGGCAGCGATGCTGGCAGCAGGATTGGGTACTGGAGTTCGATATCAAGGGGTTGTTTGACAATATTCCTCATGATTTACTCATGAAAGCCGTGAGGAAACACACAAACAGTCCGTGGATCTGCCTGTACATCGAACGCTGGCTAACGGCACCGATGAAATGCAATGGTGAGGTGTTATTCCGGGAGAAAGGCACCCCACAGGGCGGTGTGATTAGCCCTATACTGGCAAATTTATTTCTGCACTACGTTTTCGACAAGTGGATGCAGAAATATTATCCCCGGATGAAATGGTGTCTCTATGCAGATGATGGACGGGTTCATTGCCAGAGTGAAGCTCAGGCCAGAGAAATCTGGCAAATGTTGGAACACCGTTTCAGGGAATGTGGACTGGTACTGCATCCGGACAAAACCCGGATTGCTTACTGTAAGGATGTCGAACGAAAAGGAAAATATGAATATACCCGTTTTGATTTTCTGGGATATACATTCAGACCAAGGTGGGTCAAGAACCGTAAAAGAAACAGTTTGTTTGTGAGTTTTACACCGGCAGTCAGCAAAGCGGCCCAAAAAGCCATGAGATTCAAAATTCGTAAGTTGAAAATCCGAATGCGGACAGAACTGAACCTGATACAACTGGCAAACTGGCTAAACCCCATAATCAATGGCTGGTTGAATTATTATGGGCAATTTTGCCGGTCGGAACTGTATAAGGTCTTCAGGCAACTCAACAAAGCGCTGGTGCGCTGGGCCAGGCGAAAGTTCAAGGCACTGAGCAGACACAAAACCCAAGCCTCAAAACTGCTTCAAAGGATCGCAAAGCAGCATAAGGGGCTGTTTGCCCATTGGCGGGCAGGAATGACAGGCGTGTTTGCCTGATGGGAGCGGTATGAGTCGAGAGGCTCACGTACCGTTCTGCGAGAGGCTGCGGGGGCAGTTCCCGTGGCCTACTCAACCGGTTGTGGATCAGCTCAAAAATATTTCTCAGATAGCGCATTCAAGACACCGCAGTCAGCTCGGTTTTTTATTGGAAATCGTCGCGGGCTTAATTGCTTATACATTCCAACCTAAAAAACTGAGCTTGAATTTACGGGATTGTGATATCGCCATTTTTAAACGAAGCTGAGGTTATTTACAATTTGCACTATTAACTTCTAACTTCTGTTTTCTGGAAAACACTCCTTAAAAACTACAAAAGGTGCTCTTTTATCAGTAATTAATGAAAACTCTGGAAAGTGTTCACAAGTGAGGTGAATTCAGCTTTTCCAGAAAAATTCCAGATTTAAGGTGTAGGAGTAACGATGCAGTGATGTTATTGAACCCTATCTATAACATTTTTCTAAAGGCCGATTTCATTCGGCCTTTCTCTTATCAATCTCTCTCATCAGAGGTAGGTGTAAGGATTTGTGCACAAACGCATATTGCTTACTGATCGTTCAGATGAGTAAGCAAACTACCAACGTAATAGATGTTCAAAGACTTGCCTGGGATTTACCTCGATGGATATTAGAAAAACTCTATCAACTCCTTAGCAAAAATTGACGAAAGATCACAATATGCTTGCTTTCTATACAATGATTCTGTGGGAGTAGGCTATGATAATACGGTGATGTTGTTGAAAATCTGCTTATATGTAGTTTTAAATTCTGGAAAATATCCTTCAGAGAATCAAATTTAGTGAGCTTTTTTAAGGATTCAAATAAGGACTTAAATGTGGAAAAAACTCAACAGCAAAGCCGAAGAGCTTTTCTCAGCCAAACGGGTAAATTCACTACCGCTTGTGCGGCGGTTTCCTTGACCGGGGGGATCGTGCAGGCTATACCATCAACAACCACTGCCGCTAATACATCATTGATGCAGACTACCCTTATTGATAGCCATTACTATCTGAGAGATGTGCTATTGGAGTATGGGTTTGAATATAATGGCGATATTGTGATTGGCACACGTACCGCATTATATACATTGGAAATCAAAGATGGTCGGATTGCTGCAATCCATGCTGCGAGTGTGCTACTAAATACGCATTTGCCATGCTATCAAGCGCAGGGACAGCTGTTGTTGCCTACTTTCCGTGATATGCACATTCATCTAGATAAGACTTACTACGGTGGTCCGTGGCAGGCACCGTTACCCCGCCAGGGTAAAACCATTATAGATATGATCGCTCAGGAACAAACTCTGATCCCCAAACTACTGCCTACTTCACAGCAACGAGCGGAGGGTTTGATCGCTCTGTTGCAATCCAAGGGCAGTACGGTAGCCCGTAGCCATTGTAATATTGATCCGGTTAGTGGTTTGAAGAGTCTGGAGCATTTGCAGTATGCGTTAGATAATCACCGTGATGATTTCAGTTGTGAAATTGTTGCTTTTCCTCAGCACGGTTTGCTGCACTCCAAAGTGGAGGGACTGATGCGTGAGGCGATGCAAATGGGGGTACAGTATGTTGGTGGGTTGGACCCTACTAGCGTAGATGCTGCGATGGAAAAATCACTGGATACTATGTTCCAGATTGCACTCGATAATAACGCTGGTGTGGATATTCATCTGCATGAGGTAAGCCCAGCGGGTGTTGTTGCTATCAACTATATGATTGATACGGTGGAGAAGATATCTGCTTTGCGTGGTAAGGTCACTATCAGCCACGCCTTCGCCCTGACCACATTGGATGAGGAGAAACTAACAGAAACCGCTTCCCGTTTGGCGGAGCAGCAAATCACGATAGCTTCCACCGTGCCTATTGGTAGCTTGATGATGCCGTTGCCGCAACTCATGGCTAAAGGGGTATTTATTATGACGGGTACTGATAGTGTGATTGATCACTGGTCGCCGTTTGGCACGGGTGATATGTTGGAAAAGGCGAATTTGTACGCGCAGTTGTACCGTGGCTCAGATGAATTTCATCTTTCCCGCGCTATGGCTATTGCTACTGGCGGTGTGTTGCCGCTTAATGACCAGGGGCAGCGTATTTGGCCGCGGGTAGGTGATAAGGCGGAATTTGTCTTGGTGGCAGCTAGTTGCTCTGCTGAGGCCGTGGCACGTTTGCCTGCCCGTCAGGCGACGTTCCATCAGGGGCGTTTGGTGGCCGGTGCTGTAATCAGGTCTTGATCCAAAAGAAGTACAATCGGTTAATTATTCCCTTATCAATAGTTGTTTTTGGTCTTCTGCCTATGTTTCGGGAGTTTTCACATGACTGAGCGCAGGCGGAAGTGACTTAACGTTCCATATTCAGCCATTCGACAATAAAATCAGCTACCTGTTCAGGTTGATTGATATTCAATTGTGGCAAAATAGTCTCCAATTTTTCATCACTGGCAACAGCAATCACATGTTGATCAAGAAGATCGCTTAATCGGTGGTTAAGAGTGTTGCGGTATAGAACG